>JBAUAJ010000057.1:0-30167 GCA_049675585.1 Thermoplasmata archaeon | reverse complement strand
AACGCAGCTGAGGCGCACCATGCGCCCGACTACCCGAGAAATCGATACCGGTCCTCTCAGGCGGTTCCAGCGCCCGCGCGCTCATTGCGGTCGGGTCATCGACCTCGCGCCCCGCCCATAAACGGGCACGTTCTGTGACCTCCTTGGCCATCACTCAATGCTTCAGACCCTTTGCTACGATAGGGGTTTTCTAACCCCCCCTCCACATAGGGAGATTGGCCCATGCGGAGGCAGGAGGCACCGGAATGCCTGACTTGTACCAGAACGAGGGGGTCTTGAGTAATGAGAACGGTGGTGAATTCAGCAATTCGAACGTGAGCTGACGTTCCATTTTTGACCAGTTTTACCAGCTACTCGAATTCTCGCGCGGTGCAACCCCGCCCGTGCTGGAAGGCAGATGGAGATCAGTGGGCTATGTTCAATCATCGTTGAACCCACCCGACTCTTCTCACGCGAAATATCGGAGACCGAGCGAGATCTGTCTCGGACGCCTGGATAGCGCTTCCCACCGGTAGTAGAGTACTTCTTTAGGGTAAACGACATCGCCCACCTAGCGCTAAAGAGCATCACGGTCCACGCATGAAGCTGACATGGGGTCGCCCTCCCAGTAAGCTAGGGTCGATAGCGGGGTCCGTCGTGATTCTGGCTGCAGTAATAATTCTGATCTTGTCGAGCGGGGGCAGCATCTCGGCGCACAGCACGGCCCCCGTGTCCCCAACCGCCCCGGATCGTCTTGCTTCGGGAGTTGATCCCGACCGGGCTCAACCGAGCGTTCACCCCGCGACGGGCGACTCATTCTGGGAGAACGTCTCCGCGGTGGCAGGTCCCGCGCCCTACAATCGCCAGATGCAGTACGAGGCCTACGACCCTGCGTTGGACGGAGTCCTCCTGTGGGGCGGATACAACGGGTATGGGGCAAACTACGAATTCTCGGACTCCTGGGAGTACTCCCACGGATTGTGGACGGATCTAAACCTGACCGGGGGTCCGACCGCTCGCGCCGCCGGGGGATTCGTCTACGACGCGGCCGATCACTACATGCTCTTCTTTGGAGGCCGGAATAACTCACAGGAATTCAACGACACTTGGACGTATTCGTCGACCGGCTGGTCCAATCTCTCGGTTCGGCATGCACCATCGCCGCGCGATGGCTTCGGAATTGTGTTCGACACGGCCGCAAACGAGGTCGTCCTCTTCGGCGGCCGGAGCGGAAACCTACCCCCGGGCGAGGGATATCCCGACACTTTCTACAACGACACCTGGACCTACCGCGCTGGAGTCTGGACGAACATTACCGCGACAGCCGGCCGGGCTCCCCCGGCGGCTTACCGCCTGGGTCAGATGGCCTACGATGCGTCGGACGGGTACATCCTGCTCACGGGCGGCGTCAATCAGAACGAAGGTACCTGCGGACTGAACCAGGGGACGGTCTGGACTTTTTCGGGGGGCCGCTGGTCGGAGTCGGCCCCGACCAGTCCTTCGCCCCCGACTGGGCGAGGATCGCTGTGGTTCGATAATGAGACCAACACGACGTACTACTACGAGTCGGAGGAGAACCTCTCAGTGTTCGCCTGCACCAACTACAATAACGAGGTTTGGTCGTATACGGCAGGTGCCTGGACTGAGGTGACTTCCGGGGGCCTCGGGGCGCCTCTCCCGCGAGTTGACGTCTCAGTCGTTGACGACCTAGCGGACGATCAGCAGCTGCTCTTCGGAGGAGGAGGTCAGGTCTACGCTCAGTACTTTGGCGACACGTGGGTGTTCTTCCCCGGGGGAAACGCCCCTCAGTTTTATAATGTGACGTTTGAGCCGTCGACATTCTCGGGATTCGGATTCTGGGACGTGACCTTCAGCGGCGCCACACAGTCAGCGCTGGCGAACCAGTCGATACAGTTCGGCGTGCCCAACGGGAGCTACTCATTCTCTATCCAAGCGCCCTACGATTACCGAGCGGTTCCGGACACGGGCACCGTGCTCGTCGCCGGAGCCGGACAGGTGTTCCGCATTACCTTCGTTGAAGTCACTTACTCGCTTACCTTCGAGGAATCGGGCCTCCCGGCGGGGAAGGCGTGGAGCGTAGAGGTCGCCCCGGCGGGCGGGAACGGATCAGGCACCCAGACCCTCGAGAGTACCTCTCCAGAGATTACCTTCGAATTGGGGAACGGCACCTACGATTACCTCATCCACAGTGAGGGCGCGTATCGGGTCTACGGACTTCCCCCCGCCGGAACCCTATACGTCTTCGGGGAGACCAGCGTCCTCGGAGTCGGATTCGCGAGGGGATCCACGGTCACGCTGACCGTCCATGAGGAGGGCTTGCTTCGAGGGACCTCGTGGTGTGTGGACCTCGGTGCCCTGGCTACGTGCTCGGTGTCGGACAAGGTTGTCGTCCCACACCTGACTCCGGGCCTCTACAACTATTCGATACCCGGATTCTATCCATTCACAACGAGCGTCTCGCTCCGAGGTGTGCCGCTCGGTTCCTATGGGGCCCTTTCTCTTGCCCGAAGCGCGACGGTCCAAGTACGGTTCGATCTCATTGTTTCTTTCGTCGCGATCGGCCTACCGTTCGGCACATTCTGGGGGGTTGAGGTCGGACGAACAATCGAATCGGGTATTGGGAGCACGGTTCAATTCGAACTGACCAATGGCACCTACACATTCCACGTGCTGCCGGTGACGGGATACCAGAGCACCGTCCGCTCTGCGCGTTTTGCGGTCGTGGGTAGCTCGTTCGAGATCTATCTCAGCTTCGTCCCCGTCGGCTGATTTAGAATATGGTCCACGTCGGACATCATTCGCTGGATACGGAGTGTCTGCCGAACCGCACCGACCTGAGCCAACACCGCGTTCGGACCCCTTTCTCCCAGGGCCCGGTGATCGCGAGAAGAGCCAGTCGATCCGGGTCCCTTCGTGGGTTAGGAGCGAACTGGATCCAGCGATCCGCGAAGCTGGGCTCAATAGGGGTTGAACCGAGGGATCGCGGACCCGAGCTGAACAGGGGTCGAATTACTTGCGTCGAGGCGGAAACCAGCAACTTCCAGCTGAGCCGTACCGGGATTCGTGTCTAATGGGGACAGACCGCTTCCCGTGGATCGCGGCTTTGCCCGGCCACCGGTTTCTTCGTAGGAGGTATAGTGTGCGGGCTCTCGGTTTCTGGGTGGGGGGGCCCTTATGGGCAAAACCGCTAGGACTGCGGAACGGGGCGTACAACTCGGACGACGCGCGGTCGTTCTATCGAGGAGTGTTCACTCGCCACGGGCGGGGCGTCCGGCGCGATAGTCTTCCTCGATAGCCGCGGCGAATCGGGCCCATACCCCCGCAATCCGAGCGCGGAGGACCTCGCGGGTCGGAAACTCAGGCGTGAGCCAGCGTTCGGTGCTCAACAACAGAAATCGCGTCCGCGCGCGCCCGACGGAGCTGACCCGGTAGTCCACGGACTGCTGGTCGGTTTCGTCAATCTGATCCTGGTGCCAGGAGCGCGGCGGGTTGAGACGAATCACCTCGACCGCGAGTGCGGGATCGCGACCGGACCCTTTGGAAACGCGAATTCGGAGCACGCGGCGGGGCGAGATTCGAACTACACGGAATCTCGGGCGGGGACGCGCCTTCGAGAAACGTCCATCGTCGCTCCGATAGTCCGTGCACCATTCGTACACGTAGCGCGCCGGGGCCCGAATCACGAGGGAGATACGGACTGTAGTGGTCCCGTAGAACCGGTGTCCGCGTTCGGGCATGTGGCGGGAAACCGGTGGGGCGACTTAAGCCCGGTTCCTCACAGGGCTCTCGTCGGGGTACTGACTACCTCACGGCGGCTTGAATGTCTTAAGCCGGTAATCCCTACTCTGCTCAGATGACGACGCGAACCTCGCGGCCTCGTCTAAAGCTCCCCATCGTAGGAAGGCGCCTGATTCTCCGTGTTCCGGAGCATTCCGATGCTCTGGCCATCGCCGATGCGCTTCGGGACCGCCGAGTGACTCGACCAATTCACTTGCCGGCCGCGTACTCGATTCGTGACGCTCGTGAGTTCATTCGCCGTAACACGAGGGGACAAGACGATGGATCGAAGTTCAACCTATTCATCACTCTTCGAGGGAGCGGGGAGCTCATCGGTGGATGCGGGCTCGATCGGATCCGATTGGACGTTCGAAACGCCCACGTCGGATACTGGCTCGCGCGTCCTTACTGGGGAAAGGGCTACGCCTCGGAGGCGGCGTCGCTCCTGATCTCCGCGGCATTCCGGGAGCTCGGGCTCCATCGTATTCACACGGGGGTCTTCCCGGACAACCCGCGATCCATGCGGGTGCTCCGTCGATTGGGCTTTCGAAGGGAAGGGCGAGCGCGCGAAGATGGGATCGTGGACGGCCGATACCGCGATCTGATCCTCTTCGGGCTCATCCGTCGAGAGTTTCGGTCGTACCGACCTAAACCAATCTCCTAGCGAACCCCGCTCTCTCCCACTACGTTTTTCCGTTACGTGCAATAGTCGTTGAACCCACCGAGTGGACAGTTCGGGGGGGTATCCTTAGAAAATCCCCGGGTTAGAAAAGGGTCGGCTCAGCCACAGTCCTGGAGTACTTTCAGTGCTGTCCTTTTCGAACCTACGACATTGAGCCGAAAAGCGGCGAGGGAGCGGAAGCCTCGGACCGGCGCGACTTTGATGTGGGGCGCGCGCGGGCCGTCGCCGTTCTCGAGCCACGCACGGCCACCCCGAGTTCAGCTAACGGATTCGACCGACACGCTCGGCGGGCAGGTCGGGCAGCAGGCCTCCTGAACCGAGCAGCAGGCACAGCACGGACAACAGCTCGCGCAAGAGCAGCACGCACAAGACAGTTCGGCGGGCATCCCTTGTAGAGGAGCCGGCGCGATTCATCAGGCTTGCGAATCAGGACTCCCTTTGTATCGGGAGGGCGCACCCGGCGAGGCAGTCGCCCCGGACCTTCTTGCACTTGATGAGGGGGGCGTGCGGGCGATGCCTGATCCCGTGGGACGCACCGTTCCGGCACACCACGCTCCGACATCGATGGGCTGGAGCGAGTAGCATCGGCGCGTCGTCACTCTGCTCCGAAGAGCGGTCCGGCGCTCAGGTGGAGCGCTTTGAAGCTATCCCCTGCGCGGTGAAATCCCGACTCCGCTCTTAGTTGGGGACGTAATGGCCGTCGCATTCCACCGGCGGCAAGACGCATCCGTCAGGACGAGATATGGAAAGTTTTTCAGCCGCGCAAGTGGGCCGCCGACTCACTTTATAGCATTGCAAGAGTCAGCCCTTTCGCGATGAAAGTAGCGTACGTCTTCACTACCTCGGGGCACACGGTGGACTACAAGCTCGGTAAGATGATACTCCCACAGCTCGAGGCCGGCACCCACGGGGTCCAGGTGGTAGGGATGTTCTTCTTCGACGACAATGCGTACGCGTTGCGCAAGGGGGACCCGCTCGGAGAACGCTTGGCCAAGGTAGCGAAGCAACACAACATCTGGCTGGGGGTCTGCGACATGTGCGCCTTGGACAGAGGTCTTGCCGAAGGAGAGCCCGTTTGGTGCAATCCGGACAGGGGGAGTGCTCGTCCCCAGGCCGCACCCGACAAGATTCGGCTGAAGAACGCGATCGACGGTTTGCACGTGGGCTGCTTCCCTGACTTGTACGCCGCCCTGGCAACGAATCCACCAGATGCGGTCGTCAGCCTGTAACGCAGTTGCAGGCGGAGACGAGCGACACGGGCATCGCCGGGCGCGGTGATCTGGCTCTCGGCCAGCGGACCGAAGGGTACGGTCCTCATCACCGCCATCCGAGGAGATCCTCGGCCCACCTCTCCTCCAGGGACGGTCGCCGGGGGCACCGTGCAGAGGTTGGTAAGCGAGCCCGGGACGTCGGCGGTCTCAAAGGTCCGTCGCGTTAGAGTACGCACACGTTAATGGACGACGCTCAAGTCCGACGACCTGACCACGATTCGCGACGGCGCTGAGACACCTCGAAAGGGACCAGTATCGACTTCTCTGGCCACCGTGCGCATCGTACACGTTAGTTGCGCTCGGAAGAGACCTATTTGGTCACGGAGTCATCAGTACGAGCAGGACTATGACTGCTCAGAACGCGGCGAAATCAGATCAGATGGTTCTGACTCCGAGTCGTCTTAGGTCCGCTAGTGATAGACCCGTCTCCTGAGCAGGACAGGCGCAATGACGACGCCCCCACCGACGATTAGGCACGAACAGCTCGAGTCATTTCTCACTCGAATCGAGCCATTTCTAGACATCTGGCCCCAAATCGACCTCCGCTACTCGACCGTGTTACAGGGAGGTGATTGGCGAAACCTGTTCACAAGAGTTTCGTTCTCCTGGGATCGCACTCCGCCGGCCTCGATGGGCGTTCTTGCGCTCGGAGAGAAGTTCCGAGCAGGAAGGCTTACACTTCCGAGAGAGGACGGAGTAGCCTGGCTCAAGAACCTGGGGAGGGGGCGCATGCCGCTGGAGAACATCGAGGTCCGCCTCGACTGGGTCATGACCGGCTCGGGAGGAGAACCAACTTCTTCGTACGGATGGACTGAACTCCAATCCAATCACTCTGGTGGATTGGCGAATCTGAAGTTGTTGGAAAGAACCAGCCTTCACGCATACGTTCTCCAAGGAAATGGAGGCTTGCCATGGGAGCTTCAGACAGCCGAAGAGTGGCTCCGCCTCGAAGATTCGCTCCTCCGCCTTGAGCATCCGTTCGGGGGCCTGGGTGAATTCTCGACTGCCTATCTCGGTTTCTCGGAAGCGAAGACTCTCGGTCATTCCACGTCATTCGATATTGTCGCGCCGTTCGACACCGCATTCTTGGGCTGGTCAATCAAGGAGGGGAGGGCATTCACCGGACTCATTTCCCATCCCCCAACGGTCGCGGCCGGAGACCTAAGCATTGCCGCGATTCTAAGCACTGCAGATTTGGTCGACCGGATGCAGTGCAAAGTTGCTGTCGAATCTGGAACTGCCCCCGATCAGCTGGTGACTTCTAAGTTTGGGTTCCCGTGGAAGGATTATCGAACAATCAACCTCCGCCTCCTTCTGCGAGGGATAGCTGTAGACAGTCTGCCTCTCGTCTTCCCTGCTCCGGGGAGTGCGAATCCACGTTTTCAGTCGCTGTTCGGCCTCCACAGGATTGGAGAGCTGCTTTCCGAGACGCTGGCACAACCGAAATCGGTACGGGAAAGCCATCGCCTGGAGATTCTCGTATGCTGGATTCTACACCTTTGCGGCTTCCAGACGGCACCCACCGGTCTTCCGGATATGGACGGGGGCGACGTTGCCGACATCATCGCGTTCGACCCGTACGCTAACGAGGCATTCGTGGTCGAGGTTACGGCCAGAGATCCGCTGAGCAATGAAAAGCTCTCACGACTGCGCAGGAGGGCAGACACAGTCGCGGCTTCCGTTCCCACCTTGACATTCTACCCGGTTGCGGTCGCCGTTGCGCGGGATTCGTTTCTTGATACAGAGATGGAGGCCGCAAAGGCTCTCTCGATTATCTTGCTGGGACGGGCCGATCTCCAGCGTCTCTTCGAACTCGCGCAAGCGAATGAACTCCCAGGAAACATCCTCCGACGATTAATTTCGGGTCGTTCCTAACCCCTACCGAGGGCTAGAATCGAAGTCCTGCCATCGAACAGGGTGAGTTCGTGTGGGGGGATGGCGGGCATGGATACCAGCCCCGGAAGCCGCAGGGCAGTAGGTTCGGGTGGGGGGATGCCCCCCAGGCGCAAGTGGGTTCAATAGGAATTGAACCGACCGTTTTCCGGGCCGACGCCACCGCGGAGCTGAGTCCGAACGATTTATCCTTGAACGGCTACACCGCCGGTGCCGGGGAACCCCCGGAGACAGGGACTTATGGAGAGTACCTTCCCCCCGGCGATCTTCGACCTCCGGCCGGCCTACGAGGCATCCGATGTCCGTCGAATGTTCCGACTCGAACACGTCCGTACCCTGTTCATCCAGTCAATGCGGGTGGTCGGGGTCGTCCTCATGGTCCTCGTGGCAGCAGATCTCGTACTGTTCGCGGTCCTGGCACGGGACCGGCTCACTACCTCGCAGTTCCTCGAGTCCGGTCTCCTCTTCGGGTTCTCCCTCTTCCTCCTCCTGCTGGCCCGGACCTCTCGCAAGACGACGATGCCGGACATCCTCCGGATTCGGCTCGATGCCGAGGGACTCACGCTGATCCACGAGGACGGTCGTTCCGAAACGCTTCCCTGGACCGATCCGTCGTTTGAGGTAGAACTGCGCGAAATGCCCCCGGTTCCCGGGCGTTCCGAGGCGGCGATTCGATCGTTCAGCGTCACGAAGCCCTCGATCTGGGGCTTTCTGACGGAAGGAGCGTTCGGCGCGTTGATCCAGGCCGCGAAGTTGAAGGGACTCGCCACGTCTCTCGAAACGAACTCCCCCGATACGAAGTACATCTCCGTGCTGCTGTGTGCACCGAGACGAGTAGCCCGCTCGAAATAACGGGAGCTTCGCTCGGGCGGGCGGTACGCTCCGCGACGCTCGAGACGAGTTAGGGAGCGCAGAGTTACCGCTTCAGGTCCCGCGTCCGGCGAGAGTACTCGATCGAGTGTCGGGACGAGGGGCAAAGCCCTGCGATTCCCCGGTCACCACTTACGAAGCGCCTGGGCGACCTGCTTTCGAGCTGCCCGGGTCTGGTGGGGCGGCGCATTCCGGTCGTAGGAGGTACACGCGCAGGCGCGGCAATGCCCATCCGGTCCGTGCAGCCTTCGCTGGTGCAGACAGCCGGGAGTTTCGCATTCGGTGGTCACGAAGACCCCTCGGAGCGCTCGTTCACTACCGAAGAAGAGCCGGGGATAGCACTAAAGCATCGTGGCTGGCACGAAGGGAGACGGACGATCTGTCCTGCTATGTTCCGCGCACCCTTGGCTCCAAGCCGTCGGTCCAGGGTCCGCGTGGAGAGAATCACTCCGTCCGCAGGCGTCCCCTTTCGAGATCGCCGGTCACAGCACATGCCCCCGAGCGACTGGGAGCTCCAAGAACTCGCAGCACCACGCCCGTTGTCAGGTTGCATGGGGCTCGTGACCGCAACGACGTTTTCGGCGAATCGCTCGGTTCTCTTCCCCTAAGACCGCCGACATATTCTAATAGAAGTTCTCGGGTCGGAAGTTCATGCGCCCCGCTGAACGCTACGGAGTCTTCGCCGCGATCGTGATCGTCCTCGTGCTGGTGGTTTCGTTCTCATCCACCGCCTTCGCCGTCGGTCGACCCAGCACGGCGGTAGCAACGTCGCCGACCACGCTGGCCCCGACGCCCGCCCCCGCGGCGGCACCGGCGACCGCCCTTCCCGGCGGAGCCGAAACGTTCCAACAGGCGCTCAATTCCCTCCAGGAAGGCGCGGGACCCGCCGCGGGCCTCTCTTGGACCTGCGATGCACGCGGCATCTCGAGCGCTTCCTGCGGCCCATCGACTCCGGGGGCTCAACCGGTGCCCACCGGTCCTCGGGCCGCCGCGTCCGGCCCAGCCTACTACTCGACGGGGAACCTATCGGATCTCAACTGGACCAACCAGACCTACGCGATGGGTGGTTCGTTCGCCGTATCTGACAACGGCGCCGCCTCCTACGATCCGACCCTTCAAGAAGTGATCTTGTTCGGAGGCAGCGATCTCAATTGCCGTTGGGGCGGAGGGTGCCCCGAGAACAACACCTGGATCTACAAGAATGGAACCTGGACCAACTGGTCCGGTTACTACGACTTCTTCGGAGCGCCGCCCCCGATGGTCGGCACGACCTTTACCTATGACGCGGACTGGGGTGGCAGCATCCTGGCCGGGGGAACGTATACCTCTTTCTCGGGAGGCTTTTCCCCCGCCCATCCAAACCCGTTCACGTGGCTGTTCTCGGGTGGGTTCTGGTACAATGTCAGCGGCTCGGTTGGCGCGGGCCCCTCCACTACGTTCGGAAGCGCGGCGTACGACTCGGGCTTCGGTGACCTAATCTACGTCAACGGATGCCAAACCTACAACTGCAACCTAACCAATGTGGAAGGCGCGTTCTGGTACCTCTTCCCGGAAGGCAACCCGACCGGGTGGGTGAACGGCACTATCTCGTACGGCGCCCCTGACTACTACTCGTTCGGAAGCGAGCTCGCCTACGACCCCGCCGAGCAGGAACTGGTGTTCTTTGGAGGCGGCTACATCAACGCCTCGGGCGTCTATCATGCGACGAACGATACCTGGGTTTTCGCGAACGGCCCCAGTGCCTGGTACAACGACACGACCAACACATCAGGATACTCCTGCATCTTCAGCCTGTGCTTCTTCGAGTACCCGATCGGGAGCGGCTTCGGAGCGATGACCTGGGACGGTCAGCTGAACGCGATCGTCCTTTTCGGAGGGATCGACCAATACGGGTACGTCAGCGATCAGACGTACGTGTTCTATGGAGGGTTCTGGTATCCGTACTGGGTCTACAACCTGTATGCGGCATTGCCCCCCTCGACCGCCTTTTCGGCGATGCCAACGAACAGCGCGGACGTCGCCCCCCTTCTGATCGGAGGAGCGTGCACGTTCAACGAGTCGGGACTTTCGACGTTCGGCACTCCGGGAACCGGATACGCGTGCGCCAGCGACAGCTGGGTGTTCGAGATCCCGCCGGAGCCATTCATGAACCTGGTCTCTCCCAATCCCGCGGACGTCGGAATTGCCTTCGAGGTGGGGATGTACAACACGCCGAACTCGGGGTCCGGACCGAATCTGACGTCCGAATTCTTCTACGGATTCCTGGCTCCGTTCGCCCCAATCGTCTACAATCAGTTCCTCGACTTCGGATTCAACGACTCGGTGACCGCGTTCGGGTCGATTCCCTCGCCCGGTGTCTGGGACATCGGGGTGTTTGAAGAGGACTTCTTTGACGTAGTCGCGATCAACCTCACGTACGTGACGGTGGCCGAGAACCTGACTTCGAGCGCCTCGAACGCCCCCTCGACGACCGAGATCGACCAGGCCGGGGTCGCAGAGGTCAACTTCACGTCGAACCCGAGCCTTGGGGTCGGTCCGTACACCTACGCGTGGAGCTTTGGGACGGGTCAGGGAACTTCCATCGTCCAAGACCCGACCTATGACTACACCGCCGCCGGAACGTTCTCGGTCTCGGTGATCGTGACCGACTCGCTAGGTGGCACCATCACGGTAGGACTGACCGAAATCGTCGACCCGATGCTCACCGCGACCCCGTCTGCGAACGCCACGGGTGGATCGGACGTGGGCGGAGCGGTTTCCTTCACGGGTGCGACGGGCGGCGGCTCCGGCGGGGATACTTACGCGTGGAGCTTCCAGGACGGCGGGCACGGCGGAACTGCGTCCACGCAGGATGCAGCGTTCACCTTCACCCACGCGGGGACCTACAACGTATACTTCAACGTCACCGACAGCCTCGGGTTCCAGATCGACACGCACTTCGCGTGGACGATCTACCCGACGCTGGCGGCCGCGCCGACGGCGAGTACGCTCTCCCCGACCACCACCACCTCGGTCTCGTTCAACGCGGGAGCGACCGGTGGAACGCCGGCGCTCACCTACGCGTGGACGTTCGGTGACTCGACCAGCGGCATCGGGGCGACCCCGAGCCACACGTACTCGTCCGCGGGAACGTTCACCGTCACGCTGACCGTGCATGACGCCTACGGCGAGAAGGCCACGAAAACGCTCACCGTGACGGTCACGAATGCCCCGACGGTGCTCGGACTTCCGCCGACCGAAGGGTACGCCTTGATCGGTGGGATCGCGCTCATCGTCGTGCTCGCGATCGTAGGCGCGCTCCTCATGATGCGCCGCCGCAAGGGTGGGTCGAACACTGCACCCCCGGCGCAATGGAGCGGCGGATCGGCTCCGGGAACTCCCCCGGCCGGAGCAAGCTCTCCGCCGACAGGATCCGGTAGCCCCCCGACGCCCCCTTCGGGAAGTACCTAGAACGCAACGCGCGGGAGGGACGACCCCCCTCCCTTCCCCCAACCAACCCCTTTCTCTCTCTTCTTTCTACCACGGCTCTCGGCAGTGGGCTGGACGAGCAGCAAATCCGGATTAAGCAATGTTGAGCATTCTATCACGCCGGAAACCCCCGGCTCGTCAGATGCCGAGTTTTTCTCGGGATAGGCCTTTTACGCGGGGACCCCATAGGAGCCCACGGGGGTCGATGACCTCCGTCGGAGGACCTGGACGATGATGGCAGCGGTCGGGAAGAAGGTCTGGATGGACGGAGAGCTCGTCGACTTCGCGAACGCGAAGGTGCACGTCCTGAATCACTCGCTGCACTACGGGGTGGGGGTGTTCGAGGGGATCCGCGCGTATCCCACCCCCCGAGGGCCGGCGATCTTCCGCCTGCGGGAGCACGTCCAGCGCCTCCAGAGCTCCGCTCGCGTGTACATGATGCCCATCCCGTACACTGCGGACGAGATCTCCCGGGCGATCATCGACACTCAACTCGCGAACGACATCGCCCCGTCGTACATCCGACCGCTCGTGTACCGTGGCGAGCCGGCGCTCGGTGTGAAGAACCGCCAGGGGAAGGTGTCGCTCGCCGTCGCGGCGATTCCCGCGAAGAAGTACTTGGGGGACGGCTCTGAAAAGGGAGTCCGGGCGAAGATCTCCCCGCACCGCAAACCCCACTCAGACGCCATGCCCTCGTTCGCCAAGGCGTGCGGGAACTACGTGAACAGCTACCTCGCCGGCCTCGACGCGATGCAGGACGGGTACGACGAGGCGATCCTGCTCGACGTGAACGGCTACGCCGCAGAGGGGACGGGAGAGAACATCTTCCTCGTCCGGGGTGAGAAGCTGTACACGCCCGGGCTCGAGTCGGATATCCTGCTCGGCATCACTCGGGACTCGGTGATCAAGATCGCGACGGACCTGGGATACGAGGTGATCCAGAAGCTGATCTCCGTGAATGAACTGATCACGGCGGACGAGGCGTTCTTCTCGGGAACCTACGCCGAGCTCGCCCCGATCCAGCAGATCGGGGTCTACTCGATCGGTACGTCGGTCCCGGGGCCGGTAACTCGAGAGATCATGAACGTCTTCGGGAAGACCGTGCGGGGCGAGGAACCACGCTACGAGGAGTGGCTGACCCCCGTAAGGGAAATGGCGGTCCCGGCGACGGCCCGTCCCCGACGTCGCTGAGAACGTCCCTGGGCTCTACTCCTCGTCCTCTTCTGCCGCGGGAGCGGCGGGAGGCGCGGGGTGAGCGCACCGGTGCGTGCGAGGATCCGGTCGCCAGATCAGCTCGATCCGAAGGCCTTCGGGACCGCGCAGGAACAGCGACCGGGAGTCTTCCCGCTCCTTTTCGCTGGTGATCGTCACGCGGGCACGGCTGACCCGGTTGCGTAGACCGGTCCACTCCTCGACGCGGAGGGCGATCCGGTCGATCCCCGACGGCGTCTCCCCGTCCTTCGCGTCCTTGAGCCCGAGCACCTGGTCGCCGAACGCGAGGTAGGTGTGGTCCGCCCCTTCCCCGATCACGTCCATCCCCAGCTGCTCGACAAAGAATCGACGGGCTTTCGCTCGGTCTTTGAGACGCAGGTCGACATGGTCAAACCCGATCAGGCCGAAATCTCGGGTCGCGGTCTTCGCCGGCACAGGCGGTCGAGAATCGCGAGGCGATAAAGCGGCTCGCCCGGGGAATGTCGAGGGCCGGACGGTGTGGGGAGGGGGTACGCGTTTAATTCGCCGCACGCTTCCCGGGGCCCGATGACGGATCTGCGCGATCACGAAGGGTCGCTCGCGCGCGCGCTCGCGGGCCTCGGCCGACGCACGGCGTTCGCGGATGTTCTGGCCGAACGAGCCGCGGGCGGCGGGATCCGCCTCGATACGAAATCGACCAGCCAATCGGTCGAGCCCCGCCTGAGCGGCGCGATCTTCCGCATCTGGGACGGAGCACGCTGGGTCGAGGTATCGACCTCCTCATTCGAGGATGCTTCCATCGCGAACGCGGTCGCCGCGCTGGAGCGGGCAGCCGCCAAGGGGTCGGGCCATGCGCCCGTCCCCGGCCGCTCGGCCACGACGAAGCAGGAGTGGGTGACGAAGACGGCCCGGCCGATGCGGGAGATGCCCGTGGAAGAGATGCTCTCCCTCGCCCGCGACGTCCGGGGTTGGGCGACGTCGGTTCCATCGATCGCGGACGCGCAGGTCGGGATCGGCTGGCAGGACAGCGAGCGGCTGTACCTCAACACCGCCGGAGCTCGATGCTTCCAACGGGTCAGCCGGGTGCGGGGCGTGATCCTCGCGATCGCGATGGAGAACGGCAAGGCCGAGTTCGATTTCGACAGCCGGGGCGGGGTCGGAGGTCGCGATATCCTCGACTTTCTCTCCGAGGAGAAAGCCGTCGAAGTCGCGAAAGGGGCCCGGGAGTCGCTCACGGCGGCGGAGCCGCCGACCGGCGAGATGACGGTCGTGCTCGACCCTAGTGTCGCGGGGTTGTTCGCCCACGAGTCGTTCGGCCACGGGACCGAGGCCGACCAGTTCGTGCGCGACCGGTCGTACCTGAAGCCGATCCTGGGGCAGCAGGTCGGCCCCGAATCCCTCTCGATCGCGGACGACGGCGCGTTCCCCGGTGGCTGGGGAACCATCTACTGCGACGACGAGGGCCACCCCGCCAAGAAGAACCTCCTCGTCGATCACGGCCGGTTCGTCGCGGCGCTCCATGACCGGGAGACGGCCGCGGCGTCCCACACGGAGGCGACCGGCAATACTCGCCGGGCCGACTTCCTGAGCCGGGCGTTCGTGCGGATGACCAATACGTACGTCGAACCCGGAGACTGGTCGTTCGATGAGCTCCTGAAGGAGGCCAAGAACGGCATCTACCTCGAACGCGGCACGAGCGGCATCGAAGACCCTTTGGGCGGCCAGATGCAGCTCAAGGTGAAGCGGGGCCACCGGATCGAGCACGGGAAGCTCGGGGGGCTGGTCGGGTCGATGGCCCTCTCGGGAAAGGTGCTCGACTTCCTCAAGTCGACCCGAGCGGTCGGCCGGGCCGACTCGCTCGAGATGGAGCCCGGATTCTGCGGGAAGGGTCAAACCGACATCCTTCCCGTCGGCTCCGGGGGCGTGGCGTTGCTTTCCACTGCGATCGTGGGGCCCGCATGAGCGCCACAAATCCGACCGCGGACACCGCCTTCCGCGTCGCCGAGCGCCTCCGCGTGCCGACCGCCTGGGAGGTGTTCGCCGAGCGAACCCGGAGATTCGAGATCCACCTGAACGGCCCGAAGGTCGAGATGATCCGGGGTCCCATCGCCCTCGAAGGATATGGGATCCGAGTGCTCCGGTCGCGGGACGGCAAGACCGGCGCCGGTTTCCAATCGTCCACGGACCTCACCGAGGCCGGCGTGCGCGCCGCCGCCGCGGATGCCGAATCGGTCGCCCGCAACTCGGAGTTCCCCGCGAAGCGCGTAGAGCTTCCGAGCGGGAAGGGACCGACCGCCGCCGCCTCCGACATCCTCGATGGGAAACTCTGGGACGACCCGATGGGGTCGCTCGATTCGTTCTCCGCCGAACTTCTTCGGGGATTCGAAGGACGCAAGGGAGTCGTGCCGAGCTTCGGCTCGGTTCGGGCCACGCTCACCGAGACGACGATCACCAACTCCGCCGGATTGAAGTCGGCGTACGCGCACACGCTCGTCGACTTCGAAGTGGCGGTCAAGGCGTTCGGCGGCCCGGAAGGCCCTGCCCCCGGGGAATACTGGGTCAACGACACCTCCCGACGCCTCGAGCCCGCCCGACTTCCGGGGTGGATCGACTCCTGGTGCCGCTACGCGGCGGATGTGCGTCGGGCATCGATGCCTCCGACCGGAGATCTTCCGGTCGTGCTGCCCGCGAGCGTTCTCGCCGGTATCCTTCCGCCGGTGATCGGGTTCCGGTTCACGGGCGCCGCCCAACTGCGAAAGATCGCCCCGAAGATCGGCGATTCGGCCGCCCACGAGGAGGTCACGATCGTCGATGACGGTCTCGCGCCGTGGGCCCCCGCCTCCGGCCCCGTCGACGGCGAAGGGAGCGAACGGGCCGGCCAACCCGTGATCCGGGAGGGGCGCGTCTCCGGGCTGCTGTACGACGCGGCGCACGGTGCGGCGTTCGACCTGCCGTCCACCGCCAGCGCGGCGCGGGGAGCCTCCGCGGGCGGATTCTACGACTGGCGACGCTTCATGCATTCGCCTCGGGTGTCGAGCTCCACGCTCGCCGTCCAAGCGGGCGACGGCGGGACGGATGCGGAGTTGATCGAGGCGGCCGAGGACGGGATCTGGGTCCAGCAGCTGGGCTGGGCGGTCCCCGACGGCATCTCGGGGGCGTTCGGAGGAGAGATCCGGATCGGCTACCGGATCCGCCACGGGAAGCTCGCCGAACCGGTCCGCGGAGGGACGATGGGCGGAGTCGTCTTCGCCGCTCCCGGGAGCGCGTCCCTGCTCCAGAACATCGCGGCGATCGGGTCGAAGGTCGAACTCTCCGATACGGTCGTCTCCCCGACGCTGCTGGTCAAGCCCCTAGTCGTGGCGGGGTCCGGAGGCGCGGCCGAGGCGCGGGCTACCCCGTCGGCCTCGAAGAAGAAGCCGCCGGCAAGCGGATCAGGATCGTCCGGCACTTCGGGCAGCGCGCCCCGGGGACGTTCGCGGAAGACGTCCCGCTGAACCGGGTGCCGACGATCACTTCGAGTCCCTTCGGTCGCAGGCGGGTTTCGGACGCCTCGCGGGCCCAGAACAGACCCGAGCCGTTGGTCGTGGTCACGAACCCGCTCTCGAGAGGCCCCCCGCAGACCGCGCAGATCGACTCCGCCATGTGCCGTCCCGGGCGCGGACGAGGCTCGGGTATCTTTGGTTTGCGCTCGAGCGCGATCGAGACGGGGGTCTACCGGGTTCGAACGGATCGGTCTAATCGACCCCCGGGGGGCCGGGTACCCCCCGGAGGTCTTGTCATCGTGAGTTCAGGATCGGAGGGACGGTGGGATCACCGCTCCTCCTCGAGGAGGCGCATGGACGGGCGGTGGCCCCCGGCGCGGTAGGCGGGGACCAGCCAGGAGGGCCAGCCCGACAGGGCGAAGGAGTGGTGGGGTCGGGGCGGCGGGGCGACCGCGAGCAGGAGCTGGCGGGACGCCGAGCGGCCACGGAACTCGCCCGAGTCGAGCGAGAGGTCCGAGCGGGCCGTGCGCAGCATCAGAGCACCTCCCCGAGGTCGGGTAGCGGAAGCCACGGGATCGCCAGTGGCTTGGCGCGGGTGTCTGCCCCCCGGCGGCTCCATGAGATCGATACCGGCGTGGCCATGGAGGTGGCGGGCGCCGGCTGTTCGAACTCACGGATCCGCCGGGAAGCGGGACTGGGAGGGAGTTCCTCCAGCTTCGGGTTGAAGTTGGGGAGCACTGGGAAGCTGCCGTGAACTACCGTAGGGCATTCGGTGGGACCCCGCGCGTGCACCGAGTATCGGGCCTCGGGGTGATCCTGACCGCACCGGGGGCACACGTCCGCGACCTGGAGCATCGATGCGATGCCTCCCAGGCGCGTCCCGCTTTCCACGGTCGCTTGCATGTTGACACAATGTTGTCTGACTCCCTACTTAAACCTCCGCCAATATTTTGTACAAAATAGTTTCAAGTACCGGTGAGTACATCCTACTTTTCGATGGGCTCGCAGACGTACCTTCCTATCGAGATTCTCGACTACATTCAGACGCACGAGCCCCCCGAAGAGTCGACCTATGGAATCTGCCAACGGGAGCTCGCGAAGGCCCTGGGGTATCACCCTTGCTCCATGTCCCGACCGCTCGAACAGCTGGTCGGAGAGGGGCTTCTGAACACCCGCCGAGGTCTGGTGCGAGACGGGCGTCGGAAACAGCTCACCTATCGACTAACGCCCGAAGGGCGAATTCGTCTCAAGAAGGAGACGCGGGAGGTTCCAATCTTGTCGGGAGAGCTCCCACCACCTCCCCATCCATTTCTCGGGCGGAAGGAAGAGCTGGACCAGTTATCCGAGGTCTCAAGATCTGGTGCCCCGGTAACGCTGATCGACGGACCCCCTGGCATGGGAAAGACCGCCCTCGTGAGCCGCCACCTCCGGCGGGCGAAGCGCGGCCGAGTCCCGTTCTGGTTCACGGTACGATCGGCAAGCTCCCCGAGGCAGTTCGTGTCGGCGCTCTCCCACGCCTTGTCGTACCTCGGAAACCCTCAGCTCGCATACTACGCGCAGCTGCCTCGCAATCCAGTTGCCCGGGAGGCCGCGGATCTGGCCGCAAGGGCGCTCGGCAGTCAGGCGCTCGTAGCCGTTATCGACGACTTCCATTCCTCGGGGGGCGATTTTCGCGGTTTTGTCGGGGAATTTGTATCCGCCCTGGCGAGCCGGGGCCGTCACCAGTTCTACATCATCGGACAGGAGCCCCAACTTGTCGGTTCCGAGGAACTGAAACCGCAACGGATCACGGTCGGAGGCCTCGACCGAGCCGCCGCCCATGAACTTACGGACCGCCGAGGAGGCCTGGCGGATCGGTTCGAGTCGGTCTATCAGTCAACCCTCGGATCACCCCTCCTGCTACAGCTGGCGGTTTCAAACCCGGGTATTCATGCAGACGCGGCTACCCTGCCGCAGGCCGTTGTTCGTCGGCTACCCCCTGAGGAGGTTCGGGCCGTACTGCCCGTCGCCCTCGCAAACGAGCCGCTCCCAGAGGCACTCCTAACCGACGACTTCGGCCTCAGCGCCGAACGATTCCAGGAACTGCTTCGAATGGGCATAATCCACAAGACTCTCGAGGACCGGGTAGAAGTTCTCCAGGTCGTGCGGATGGCCTTGCTCACGCGAGCCGGCCCAGGAGACGAGCGCGAGGCCCACCTCGCCCTGGCAAGGTTCTACGGGCGCAGCCACCGTCCTGAGACCCTCCGGGAGCGGTTCTTGCATTTGGTTGAGGGGGAGGATTGGAAGAGTGCTTCGCACCTGCTTGATGAGCAGCAGAAGGTGATCCTCCGGCTCGGATATTCGGAGACGCTTCGGAATGCCCTCCGCCACCTCGCGACCGCCCTGCCGAGCGGGCCGGCGGGAGTTCGGGCCCTGATTGTCGAGGCAGCTCTCCTGCGACACCACTCGGACTATGGCGATGCGATTCAAACTCTCCGGAGAGCCATTTCTGAGTCGGCCGGCGACCAGCGCATAACCTGCGAGGCTTTCCTACTCATCGTAGAGCTTCACTTGCGACTCGGTCAACTGGATCTCGCGAAGCAAGCGTACCGATCGGCAGAGGAAATCGGACCGCTCACGCGCAGGTTACAGGCATTCTTTGTACTAAGTCAGGCACGAATCGAGGAAGGCGGTGGGGGATCGAGCGCTGCCTCGACCACCTATCGCCAGGCGTTCGAATTGTCCCGAAAGATTCACGCGACCGACCTGGCGCTCGAGAGCATTGCCGCATGGTCTCGATTGACCGAACTTACCGGGCAAGCGGAGACCGCGTTGCACGTTATCGACACGGCATTGCCGGACGCACGGCGCGAGGGCAGGATGGACATCGTGTTCAATCTGCTCCAGGTTCGCGCCCGAGCGTATGCTGACACAGGGAGAGGAGATCTTGCGGAGATCGAGCTGAATACTATTCGCTCCGAGGCGGAGGCATTAGGGTATCTGACCCAGCTCACCTACACGCTCAGCGGCCTTGCGGCGGTTGCGGTGGAAGGGGGCCGGTGGGCGGAGGCTAGCGCATACGCTCGACAGGCGAGCGCGCTTGCCGAGCGCCTGGGAAACGACCTCGTCCTAGGTCATACCCTCGCGACCCTTTGCTCGTCCGAGTTCCGGCAGGTCGACCAAGGTGGGGATCAGAAGTTACTAGATGACGCGTTGTTACACGGGTCCCGGAGCATCGAAATCTTGGGCCGGAGGCCGCCCACGGACTCACTGGTCCTCGCCCATGCCTACCTGTCCGAGATCTACCTTTACCGCTCGATGAAGCCGGAAGGACTGGAGCACTACCGGACGGCAATTCGTCTAGCAGACAGCCTCGGTCTCGGGTCACTTAAGGAAAGGTTGGAGGCCGAACTTGGAACGAAGCTCGGCCTCCCGGTGTCTATTGGGGCCTGACGCGCACGCCTCCTCCCCCTCCACCCGGAGGAATCAGTGGCGAGAGGACGGCCGTGGGCCGTCCTTACGCGAGTTTGGTTACTGGGACTCGCGCATCACGGGCGGAACTGCAGGTACGTACATCGGCGACGCCACCTCCGAAAGCGTCCCCGGATTGTGGGTATATAAACCGGGTGATTTCGTCGGGCTCTTTTGAGCTGGATATACCGCCCGCATGGATGCGGGCCCATGCGCATGTAGACCAGTTTTCTATTGACGGCGAACCCGACGAATCCGCGTCCTAATGCCCAGCCGCCGGACCGTGAAATCGACCCTGATTCCGGTCGCCATTGACGACATCCAGAGTCAAATTCACGGGGGGTTAACCCCGTCGTCCACGGATCCGTACTTCGTCCCCGGACCAGTCGAACTTTAGCCGGGGCCGCCCTCTCCAGACCTTCCGGCGATCCCAGAGTGCGCCGACGAGAAGGGGCAACCCGATCGATGCCTCCACGTGGGCCATGGAGCGGGTGGCGGTGCGGGAGATCTTTCCCCAGGACTGGGCTTCGTCCAGAGTGCTCCCCGAGAGACCACCCCAGTGCGGAACGTCGGTCGTGATCTGGAGGGCATAGTAGTGCCCCTCTCCTTCCCGACCGAACGCGTAGTTCGCCATCACGATCCCGTCGTTGATCCAGTTCTTGGGCGTTCCTCCGCCGATGTAGATGACGGCCGTTCTCGGCGACGCGGCGAGTATCTGGACGAGTTCGTAGTTGTCGCGTACCGCGTCGAGGATGAATCGCTCCTTGCGCCGCCGGTTCGCCTGGTAGTGGAGAGTGAGTCCGATCCCGATCGAGCTGTCGATCAGGGCCGGCGAGAAGACGGGGATCCCGCGGCGGGCCGCCGTCGCGAGGATCGAATCCGGATCCCGGAACCTCTTCCCCAGGAAGCCAAGATACTCACGGGACGACGCGGGACGCTTCGGAAACTCGTTCGTGATCCGACCGATCACGCGGTCGGTCTCCTCGAACTTGAGTTCGTCGACGTACGTATCGTAGATCCGGTCGAGGTACAGGTCGCGGAGCTCGACATCGTTCGCGGTCGGGGTGCCCATCCAGTGCTTACCCCCGATCGTCTGGTAGAGATCCTGGTACAGCACCGCACCAGTCGATACGACGACGTCGACCAGACCCCAGTCGATGAGGTCGCGGAGGACCTTCCGCAGGCCCGCGGCGATCAGCGGGCCCGAGAGTCCGATCAAGATCGTCGGACGCTTCCGGTCGGTGAGCGCGTTCTCCCACACCTCGAGGCATCGGCCGAGATTCCTCGCCTGGATCGAGGTCGATTGGAACTGCCGGAGCAGGTCTCCGAGGCCGTCCGCCCGGGTCACATCGATCGGTTGCACCGCTTTCTTCAGGTGGGACCGGCGGCGGGCGGCGAGCGTGCGCGGCACGGCGCGAGCAGTGCGGTCCGGTTCTTAACCGCTCACGGGGGCGGAGGGTATCGCGCGGTGTGCGGGATAAAGACCATTAAATCCCTCGCAAGAGGATGGATGTCGGGGAATCCGGGTGCCTTCTCTTCCCACTCCGATCCTCCGGGCCCTCGAAGGGGTCACGGAGTTCACCGGCCGCACGGTCGTCATCGCCGGTCCTCCGCTCAGCGGGAAGTCGAAGCTGCTGGGAGAGATCCGGCAGACGCTGGCCGGACAGTCCGCCCGCATCGTGGAACTGCGCGGGAGCTACCACGGGCGCTCCGTCCCGTACGGAGCCCTGGATGGGCTCCGGCAGCCGCTGGGAGGGGCCGGAGAGCCCGCCACCGGCCTCGCGCCAGAAAGCGACGCCGATCTTCAGCCTCCGATCGACGGTCCGATCGCACCCATCGCCTACAATCCGGAGCGGCTGCCGCGGCGACGACGCGGCCGCGGAGATCGCCCCCGGATGTCGTTCCTCGGCCAACCCGTGCGAGGCCGCTCGGCCAACGAAGGGGACCCCGATGGCTACTGGCGCGAGATCCAACCCGAGTTCAAAGGAACCCATGCCCACGCGGTGGCGCTGCTGATCGAGGAGGGAGCGCTCTTCGACTCGGAAAGTCGCGACTTCATCGTTTCTCTCACGCAGCGGGCGCGGCTGCGCCCGTTCCTGATCGTCATCACGCTCGACACGACCGTCGGCGGCGCGACGCTCTGGGAGGAACGGCTGTTCGGACGGGGCGACGTCGATTGGGTCCGGACCTCCGAACTGGCGCCCGACCCGCGGGAGCTGCGCCGTCTGCGGGACATTTTTGACAACCTGCCGGCGCCCTCGCGCCGCGTCGCGGGCACGATCGCCCTCCTGGGGGGCAGCGTCGGGGAGGTCGTGCTCTCCCGCGTCTCGAGATTGAACTTCTCCCAGCTCGCGGACGCCATCCTGCCCGCGAGCGGGGTCGGCCTCCTCCGGGCGCAGGAGGGGCGCATCACGATCCCGCACGCTCCGTGGATCCCGCTCACGAGCGAGCTACTTCCGGAGGACGAGCGCCGCCAATTGCACCAGGAGATCGCCGAGGCGCTGAGCGCCCTTTCTCCGGAGCCGAACCTCTCCCGCCGGATCGAGGTCGCCCGACACTTTCTCGCCGCGGGACCCGGACCCATGGCGATGGCGTCGCTGCTCGAAGCCGCCGAGATCAGCGTCCAGCTGCTCTCGTATGATACGGCCGCTGACCTGCTCACGGACGCCGTCGGATGCCTCTCGTCCATGTCGGCGATCGATCGCCGCTCGGTCGAGCCCGAGATGCGGCTCCTTTTCGCCCGCGCGCTGTTCTACGCCGGTCGCCCGAAGGAAGGCGAGGATCAGGTACGCGAAGGCATCACGGAGGCGATCCGGGCCGAGGTACCGGCGACCGAGCTCGGAGAGCTCGTCGAGCCGCTCCTCCTCGCCATGCGCGTGGTCGGCCCCCGCTACTCCCTCATGACGACGCTGGTCGAGTTGGCGGAGCGCTGCAACAAGGCGCGCCTCACCGAGATCGAAGTCCTGCTCGAAGTGCTGCTCGCGGAGTTCCATCGGGAGCGCCACCAGCTCGAACGGTCGCGCGCCGAGGCGCATCGGGCGGCCGTCCTGGCGCGCGGCCTGCCCGAACGGTACCTCCAGGCGCTCGGGCTGCTCACGATGGGGTTCTCCCGGATCGACGGCGACTCGGAGGACCAGGAGCTCGCCGATCGGTTCCTGCGCGCCGCCCGGGTGCTCCTCGTCCAATCCCGGCGGTGGGACCTCGACCACCTCGCGGGCGACTTTGAAGCTCGCCTCCTCGAGCGACGCGGGGAGTTCGGCCGCGCCCGAGCGATGCGCGAACGAAGCCTCGCCTCGATCCAGCGGGAGAAGCTCCTTTCGATCGAGCTGTACCACGTCCTCGGGATCGCCGAAACGCTCCTCGATCAACGGTTGAAGAAGGGATTGGACGAGCGGATCGCGCGCGGCCGGGCCATCGTGGAAACGCTCCATCTGCTCCCTCCGTCGCCGGGTCTCCTCGACCTCTGGATGCTCGACGGTCGTCGGCAGGCGGTGGCCGGAGAGACCGAGGGCGCGCGGGACCGCTGGTCGGCGATCATCGACCTCCCGGCGGCGCAGTCGATCCCGCGTATCCGGGCCGAGGCGATGTTGCGGCTCGCGCTGCTCGAGTACTCCTCCGGAGGGTCGGCCGAAGGACAGCTTCTCGAGGAGCGGCTCGTGGGACCGGAGATCTCCTCCGCTCTTCCCCTCGGCTGGGCCGACTGGGTGGGGCATCTCGAGTCGCTCGCCCCCCGGAGCGCACGCGGCGGGGGCCCGTTCCCGCCTCCTCCGCCCGAAGCAGGCGGTCCGGGTCAAACGGGCGACAAGAAACCGGGAAAGGCCCCGTAGAGGATCGTCACGGCGCCGACGACGAGCATCGCGACCGTAACGATCAGTCGCAGGCGCTCCGGTTGCAGCCTCTGTCCGAGATACCGGCCCACGCTGACGTCCCACGCGGCCACGGAGACGAGGGCGAGCGCACCGGCGGAAAGGACGATGAGCCACCCGTAGTCGGTGACGAAGACGATCTCGAAGATCATCGTCGTGTCCCCGAGCTCGAGCAGGAAGATCGTGAGGAACGCCGCAACGAAAGCGGACGGCAGGGCGCTCTCTTCCGAGCCGAGCTGCTCCTCGGTCCCGCGGAAGTAGAGCCAGAGGGCGTATCCGATCAGGAAAACGCCGCCGCCGATCCGGAGCCACTCGATATGCTGCGGGCCGAGCACCGTCGAGAGGGCGGTTCCGGCGCCGACCGCGATCCCGGTGGAGAGCACGAACGCGAGCGCGCCGCCCGCCCAGGTGGGGAGCGCCCGCGCGCGGGAGGCGATCGCGATCAGCGCGAAGCTCGTTCGGTCGACCAGCTCGAGGCCGCCGATCACCGCGAAGACGATCGCGAACGCGTAGAGGGCGGCGGCCGTCACCGAGGGGCCTCCCGGGTCACGCGAGGTGATGGAGGAAGTCGTCGACGCGCCGCTCGCAGAACGCGCAGCGGAGCACGACCGGGCGGCGTTCCGTCACTTCGAACTCGCTCTCGAACGGCTCCGGGAGGTTCGACACGCAGTTCGCGTTGGGGCAGCGGAGCACGCCGACGATCCGCGGGGGGAGGTCGACCGTGCGCTTCTCGCGGACCTTGTAGTCGTGGATGATCGATATCGTGGCGGTCGGGGCGATCAGCGCGATCGCGTTGACCTTGCGCGAGGAGAGCTCCATGTTCTCGACCTTGACGATGTCCTTCCAGCCGAGCTTCCCCGAGCGGACGTGCAGGGCGACGCTGACGGTCGAGTCCTTGTCGAGCGTCTGGACCCCGATGATGCGGAGCACCTCGAGCGCCAGCCCGTTGCCGATATGGTCGATGACCGTCCCGTTCTTGATCGGGGTGATCTTGAGCTCCCGGACCGGCATCTACCCTCCCTTGCGTGCGGGACCGAGGACCTCGGTCAGGAGCGCCATGCGGACCGGTACGGCGAGGAACGCTTGGCGGAAGTAGGCGGCGTGGGGGGTATCGTCGACCTCGGGAGCGATCTCGCCCGCCCGCGGCAGCGGATGCATGACGATGAGGCGGGACTTCGCGCCCGCGAGCAAAGCCGAGTCGATCCGGTAGCTGCCGGCGACCTGCAAGTACTCGCTCTCCTCGGTGAATCGTTCCTTCTGGATTCGGGTAACGTAGAGGACGTCCGCGTCGGCAACCGCCTTCTTCAGGTCCGCCTCGACCGAGACCCGGGCACCCATCCGTCGCAGCTCTTCCCGATGCTCCTCGGGAAGGCGCAACGAAGGGGGAGAACAGAGGACGATCTCGGAGCCGAACTGGCCGAGCGCGTAGGCGAGAGAGTGGACGGTCCGACCGTACTTGAGATCCCCCAGCAGAACGACCCTGAGCCCGGTGAGCGTGGAGAACGACTCCTGCATCGTCGCGAGATCGAGGAGCGTCTGGGTGGGGTGCTGGCCCGCGCCGTCCCCGGCATTGATCACCGGTCGCTCGGAGGCGCGCGCGGCGAGTCGTGCCGCCCCCTCGTTGGGATGCCGGATCACGATCGCATCGGCGTAGGAACTGAGCATGCGGATCGTGTCGTAGAGGCTCTCGCCTTTGCGCATCGAGGTCGCCCCGGCGTCCGCGATCGTCAGGCAGCGGCCGCCGAGGCGCTGCACCGCTGCCTCGAAAGAGAGCCGAGTGCGGGTGGACGGCTCGAAGAACGCCATCGCGATGATCTTGTCCGCCAGAGGGGAGATGACCTTCGACCCTTCCGCGACCGGGATCATCTTGCGGGCGCTGGCGAGCAGCTGCTCGATCTCCTCCCGGGAGAGGTCGCGGATCGACACCAGGTCGCGGCCGTGCATCGACATCTCGGTCTCACGCAGCCCACCCGGGTTAAGAACCTCGCCGGGCGGCAGCGGGTCCAAGCCATCTCCAGGTTCCGGGCCCGGCCGGGGCGCTGGGCCACCGAAATGCCTATTCCCCCGGAGGAGCCGCCCGCCCGTGGACCCTCATCCGTGGACGGCCCGCAACCTCCTCCTGCTCGGGCTCACGATCTTCGCGTGGGGCACGAACTACCTGTTTGTCCACGTCGGACTCACGCTGGCCGCACCGATCTGGCTGGCGGCGTTTCGGGCGGGCTCCGCAGCGCTCGCCCTCGGTCTGTTCTTCTCATTCGTACCGCCCCGCGTACGGCTGTCGGGGACCGACCGACTGGTTGCCCTTCTGATCGGCGTGCCCAACACTGCCGTGTTCTTGGGCCTCTGGTTCACCGCCGCCGAAACGGTTCCGCCCGGAACCTCGGCGGTGATCATCTACACCTTTCCGCTCTGGGTCGCGTTCCTCTCCATTCCGGTACTGCGGCGACGTCTCGGCTTCGTGCACTGGGCGGCGATCGCTACTGGATTCGGCGGGATCCTACTCGTTTCGCAGCCGTGGAGCGGCGGACCGGCCCCCGCCATCCCCCTGTTGGAGCTCCTCGGCGCCGCGGTCAGCTGGGCGTTCGCCACGGTGGTCATCCAACGCTACTTCCGTCCCGATCAGATGGCGTCGGTGAACGGACACCAGCTGCTCGCCGGCGCGGTAGTGCTGTTGGCCTTCGGATTCGCCCTCGACCCCTCGCATCTGCCCGCGGAGGCGCCCGTGCTGTGGGTTTCCGTCGCCTGGTTGGGAATCGTCGGCACGGCGTTTGCCTATTCGGTCTGGTTCCACCTGCTGGGACGGGTACCGGCGCCCACGCTCAGCGCCTACCTGTTCCTCGTGCCCCTGGTGGCGCTCAGCGACTCCGCGCTCTTCCTGGGGGAACGACTCGATCTCATCCAAGGGGCCGGAGTGATCCTCGTGCTCTGTAGTATCTATGGGATATCGAGAGCGAAGGTGAACGCGGACGAAGCCGTCGCGCGAGCCTCGCCCGAAAGCGGTGGGGTAGAGTAAACCGCCGCGAGCCCCCCCGACTCCGCCGGCCGGGCCAAGACCGTCCCCCGCTCGCCGGCGGAACCATCAATACGACCGGGAACATCGGCCGATCGAACAGCCATGGGAGCGGGGCCCGAACGCCGTGCCCATCCGCGCCCCATCGAGTCGATCGACGAGTCGGAGCGCCGGGCGCGGCGGGGATACCGACTTCCGGTCCCCGAGAACCGACCGTGGCCCGTCTTCTTTGTGGTGGGGATACTGCTCATCGTGGTGCTCGTGGTGATCGCCCTGCGGGGGACGATCCCCCCGGCGGCCGGTGCGACGCACCGACCGACCTACAGCATCGTTGCCTCCGGAAGTAGCTGGCCGCTCGGACCCGGAACGTTTCGCTCGGTCCCGTTCAAGACGTCGGTCAATGCCACGCTCTCCGGCAATTTCACCTCGTTTGGCACGGCCGTGAATGTGCTTTTGATGAGCGCCCCGCAGTACTATCGGTTCGTGAACAACACCACCCAGCCGTCGTCGCTCAACGCGACCGACGGGGTGTTCCTGGGCGGGTTCGCCTGGGGACTCGATCCTCCGGGTGTCTTCTGGCTCGTGGCGTGGAACTACGACGTCCACCACTCCACGACCGTGAACTGGGTCACCAGCGTGCAGTGGTATCAGCAGAAAGCGCCCAATCGTGGTTGAGTATTCGACCCTTCTGCCCTGGCGTCTGCCGAGTCAACTCATCCGGATTCAGTGTTAGAGCGTCACGCGCACACCCCGGCGAATTCTCGTCGGGACCGCCACGCCGCCCTCGAAGGTTGCGTTCTCAGCGCACGGCTCCCCAGGGGGACGCCTATGTTGCGGGCCGTCCCTGCTCGGACACAACCTTCAAAGGGGATCATACCGTTCCCACCCATCGGCATGCGGCATCCCGAATCGACCCCGTATCTCGCGTTGGGCTTAGCCGGCCTGCTGGGGGGGGTAGCCTTGCTGCTCTGGTCAAACTCCATCGCGACCGCGCCGTGCGTCGTGTCGGGTGGCTGGTGCACGGCCTGGGGCCAGTGGGGCTTACTCTTCTTTGCCGGAATCATGACACTGCTGCTAGCCGCGTACATGCTCGCGACGGCCTTCTGGCGTCAGCGCTCCAGCGACCTTTCGGATCAGATGAGAAACATGGGCCTGGATGGGGTAACTACCTCAGAGAATTCGACCCCTCTGGTCGACCCCGGCCTCACCTATCTGTACCAACGGCAACGACCACCCCGGACCTAGTCGGAACCCAACCGAGCCTTTGGCGGCTCGGCGTGGCGAGATCGGCCTGAGGATTCGATCGAGTCTGGGTACGCCAGGGCAGCACTCGGCTCGCCGAAGGGGGTTACGCTGGTCCGGTGGGGGGCCGAACTGCGCGGTGCCGGTCTTGGAGGCTTTCGCGACTATCGTCGGCCGAATCGGGTCGTGCCGTTCAAAGGGGGGTTTGAACGGATACACCCCGGCGATTTCTCGCCGGGGCGGCCAGGTGGTGGTAGTAAGCCCCTTGACGCTGTTTACGAGAGGCTTCCGGCCCGGCCGGCTCGACATTTAGGCGCTCCGAACTTTCGCGGCGGCGTACGCCTGAGACATGGCCGAGACCCCGCGAACTGCGACCTCGCGCTCCGGCGAGGCGTAGTACAACGTCTCGGCGGGGTCTTCGTGACCTAGGATCGCTTGCAGCGACCCCAACGCATCCGGGTAGCTCATCCCGGACGAAACCGCAACCCGAAGGTAGGACCGAGCGTACCCCCGGCGTGCGTCGTGAGGTGCTAGGTGCCGCAGGTTGGCTGCGCGGCACGCTTGGTCTACGTCCCGCCAAAGCCGGGTTCGTCCCCACTGATAGACCCGAGAGTCCGTAGCTTTCCCGTGAACAACCGGTACGAGCGCGTCTATTGCCTGACTCGTCAGCGGCACTACACGCGGCTTCCCGCCCTTTCCCCGAACTAGTGCTGTCCATCCTTCGGGTCCGCGGTCTAGCGACCCCACCCGGAGCCGGAGTACTTCGTCTTGACGGAGCCCGCACCCTAGTAGCGCAATAGCTACTCGCGCCGCATCGTCCCTCGCCGCGTTGAGCATGGCGGTGGACTCCTCTATCGAGGCCCACCGACGATGCGTTGCGACCCATCACGGCGGTTTCCACAGACTCTTGCGCTCGGGCCCCGCTATGGGACTCCCGACGAATCGCAGAACCCCTCGGAGACAGAACGCATAGGTTGCGCGAGTTGTCGAAGCTAGCGTCTCGTCGTGCAGCAGGGCTTAGACCATTGGGGCGGTCACGTCTTGGGGACTCACATCGAATCCAAGACGCACCAAGGCGGCATATGCCAAGATCGCCTTCTCGGCGTACGTTCGGCGTGTGCCTTGACTCACTCCCTCCAAGCTTCCCGACCATGCCTTTGCCTTCTTCGTCCACCACCGCACCCCTGCGGGCACGGTGACCTCCGAGAGTCCGAGAAGGGGAGGATGGTATAAAACGTCGATTTCTACCGATGAAATGAGATGTCCAGGAAGCGACTTGCCCTTTTCCTCGCGGTCGTCTTCACGGTTGCGATTCTTGCCATCGTAGCCTTGACCGTCTACCCGGTCCAGCGGAACTACGAAGGCCGTTATGTCGGGTTCTGGGACGCAACACTCTGCTCGGGGATCGTGACTGTCGACGGGACAACCGTCACCTTCCATTGGTGGGCCCCCTCGAATGTTTCTTTCGCTGCCGTGAGCTGTTCGACAGAGACGGTAGTCTATCGGGGCGTCGGGACCGGCGGGGGTGGAAGTTTCGTTTCGCACGGAGGAATGTACGAGTTTGGGGCCCTCTGCCCCCCAGTGGGTTGTACCCGGGATATGCTGGCAAATGTATCGGTGAATTACAGCAGGCCTTTCCTAGTGGTCTGATCGGATTCGTTCGTGCCGTTGTCTCGTTCGACGTCGAGCGCAACCTAGTTGGGCGAATCTTCCATAGGTCCCCTGTGCGGAGCTGGCTCCGAGTCGCCCTTCCTTGCTTCGTCCTGGCAGTGGGAGCCTTTCTGCTCTGGATGGTGATAGCAAGCCCGCCGTTCCCCGGGGGATGCAACTTCCCGCTTTCGAACGAGTCAAAGTGTGTGTCGAACGGGCCGGCGCCAGTCGATCCGCTCCCGTACGTCCTGACGGCTGGCTCCATCTGCGTCGCACTGGGAGCCCTATGGCTGGGGCTCGCTATTCGCAAGGTTC
>JBAUAJ010000056.1:0-2963 GCA_049675585.1 Thermoplasmata archaeon | reverse complement strand
GGCAGACTCTTGACCTCTCAAAAGGCCTTCGAATTCGAACCGACGCCCGCTCGCCTAGCGGGACCGAGGGGGCCGACCGGGGGGGCGGCGGCCCGACTTCCGAGGCGGGCGGACCGCAAAATGCTGGGCCGCGAACAGCGCCGCCGGGACGGCGGCGTCGATGTTGACGACGGCGATCGGCGCGCACGACTGGAGCATCGCGGTGAGGGCGGCCTCGCCGCGACCGCCCCGTCCGTATCCGATGGACGTCGGCACCCCCACGACCGGAGCACGCACCAAACCGGCGACGACCGTCGGGAGGGCACCCTCCCGACCGGCGAAGACGAGGTACAGCTCGGGCCGACGGCGCTCGAGGCGACGGAGGGCCCGGAGCAGACGGTGGAGTCCCGCGACGCCCACGTCGTACGCGCGGGCGACCTCGAGCCCGAGCTCCCCGAGGAGCGCACGGGCTTCCTCGGCGAGCGGTACGTCGCTGGTGCCGGCCGTGACGATCGCGACCACGGCCGGGCGGTACTCCGTCCCGAGGGGTCCCGGGAGCCGGAACAGGCGTCCCCCCGCGAGCGCTCGGATGCGCAGGTCGCGGTTCGGCCCCCGAGCGAGGGCCCGACGCTGGGCCGCCGTGGGGCGAGAGACGAGCGCCCCGAGCCGTCGAACGCGTAGGGCCCGCAGAATTCCCACGAGATGTTCGGGAGTCTTTCCTTCGCCGAGGATCACTTCGGGCACGCCGACCCGATGCGCCCGTCCGCGATCGATGCGCGCATACGACCCGACCCGCAGTTCCCGATCACCGGCGGCGGTCGACGCGCGTCTCCGGGGGGCCGGCACGCTCCGCACGACCCAAGCCGTGATATAGCGCGTCCCGGTGGCACGCGCACTTCTCGGGCATGCCCGATTTCTCACTGTCTCCGGAACAAGAAAGCCTGCGCGACATGGCGCGGAAGTTCGCGCGCACCGAGATGGCACCGCATGCCGCGGCCTGCGACAAGGCCGCCCGCTTCCCCGAGGAGATCTATCGGAAGGCCCACGCGCTCGGACTGATGAACCTGAACGTCCCCGCCGAGTTCGGCGGGAGCGGGCTGTCGATCCTCGAGCAGTCGCTGATCGTCGAGGAGCTCGCGTACGCCTGCGGCGGAATGACCACCTCGATCATCGCGAACTGCCTCGCGCTCGAGCCGATCCTGCTCGGAGCGACCGAGGAGCAGAAGCGACGGGTGCTGACGCCGTTCTGCGCCGACTATCATCTTGCCTCGTTCTGCCTGACCGAGCCGTCGGGGGGGAGCGACGCCGGAGGGTTGCGCACGCGGGCCCGCCGGGACGGCGACAGCTACGTGCTCGACGGAGAGAAGTGCTTCATCACCAACGCTCCCCACGCCTCCCTCTACACCGTCTTCGCCACGATCGATCCCGCGCTGCGCCACCGGGGGATCACCGCGTTCTTCGTCCCCCGTTCCGCCGAGGGCCTCACCCCGGGAAAGGACGAGGAGAAGATGGGCCATCGGGCCTCCTCTACGAGCACCGTCCGGTTCGAGCGAGTGCGCGTTCCCGTGGCGGACCGCCTCGGGGCCGACGGGGAAGGGTTCTCCCTGGCCATGCGGACGCTCGACATGACCCGCACGGGGATCGGCGCGCTCGCCACCGGCATCGCCCAGGCGGCGCTCGACCAGGCCGCGAAGTACTCGCTCAAGCGGGAGTCGTTCGGCAAACCGATCGCCGAGCACCAGGCGATCCAGCTGAAGCTCGCGAACATGGCGCAAGCCGTTCACGCGGCCCGCCTGCTCACGTGGCAGGCTGCCTGGACGATCGACCGAGGCGGGAAGGGTACGCTCGAATCGTCGATCGCCAAATGCTTCGCTTCGGACGCCGCATTCCACGTCGCGGACGAGGCGATCCAGACGTTCGGCGGCTACGGGTACATGAAGGAGTATCCGGTCGAGAAACTATTGCGCGACGCCAAGCTCACCCAGATCTACGAGGGTGCGAACGAGATCCAGCGCACGGTGATCGCGCGCGAGCTCCTCCGCGGCTACGCCTGATCCCGGAGAAGTCGCCGTGGAGATCGTCGTCTGCGTCAAGCCGGTGCCCGAGGCGGAGACGCGCCTGCGCGTACGGGCGGACGGGAAGGCCCTCGATCCCGAGGGGGTCAAGTTCGTCCTGGCCGGGTACGACGAATCCGCGCTCGAGCAGGCGCTGCTCCTGAAGGAAGCGAACCCGGGCTCCCACGTGCACGCGATCTCCCTCGGTCCCGCCCCTCGGACGGAAGAGGTGCTCCGAGCGGCGATCGCGCTGGGCGCGGACCTGGCGACGTGGGTGGAGGCTCCGCCGGAACTCTCCGACGACCCCCGCGCGGTATCCCAAGCGCTGGCCGACGCGGTCCGAAGCCTCCCGCACGACCTCGTGCTCTGCGGAAAGCAGGCGGGCGACCACGAAGAGGGGATCGTCGGAGCCGCCCTCGGCGAGTACCTCGGGATCCCGGATTTCGGTGCCGTGGTCGATCTGCGTTGGGATGCCGCCTCGGGCCACTATCGTTTCCGCCGATCGACCGAGAACGGCCTCGAAACATGGGAAGCGAAGGCGCCGTGCGTCGTGGCGCTCCAGCAGGCGTGGAACGACCCTCGGACGGCGAAGCTCCCGGCGATCCTCAAGTCCCGAAAAGCCGCGATCGCGAAGGCGACCTCCCCTCCGGCGGAGGCCGGGCGGAGCCGGGCTGATCGATTCGAGCTTCCGGCCCCGCGGACCGGCGCGAAGATGATCGAGTATCAGTCCCCGAACGAGGCGGCCCAGAGACTGGTCCGCCTCCTCCGGGAAGAGGCGAAGGTCTTCCCATGACCCCCGCGGTGCTGGTCGTCGGCGAGCTCCACGACGGTCGGGTCGTCCCCACGGTCCTTGAAGCGATCGGGGTGGCCCACCGCCTCGCCGGCTCCGACGGATCGGTCGCGCTGTTCCTCGCGGGAGGACGAGCGCGC
>JBAUAJ010000055.1:0-123999 GCA_049675585.1 Thermoplasmata archaeon | reverse complement strand
AACGCAGCTGAGGCGCACCATGCGCCCGACTACCCGAGAAATCGATACCGGTCCTCTCAGGCGGTTCCAGCGCCCGCGCGCTCATTGCGGTCGGGTCATCGACCTCGCGCCCCGCCCATAAACGGGCCGGATTTGTGACCCCCTCCCAAAACTCAAGCCTTGGCGACCGTTGTCTATCAAAGGGGTTGTGTAACCCCCCTGATCGTGAAGTGGTGGGCACAATCGTCATTGAACCCTCCGCCCGGAGCGGACCCGGGCAACCGCCACCGAAACCTCTTACCACGGCGCTCCGTCTCCGGACGTGTCTCCACCCCCTCCTACGCCGATCCCCCTCTCTGCGCCCGGCTTGATCGGGCCGAACTCGATCCTCAATCCCCCCTGGAGCGGACCTCGCTCCAGCCGACGGGCGCGCGACCGATCATTTTCTCACGTACATCTTGAAATCGACCTCCGATCGGGGCCCCCCGATCGGACGACGTTGCCCTCCTGGAAGCGTCTGGAGTCGATGTTCCAGGAACACAAACGAGCGGAGGTCTCCGACCTTGCCTGGCTTTCGGCGCACATGCTGCATGCTCTCTCCGTGTGTCGATTTCGCCGAATCGACCACTGGGAACTTAGTCCCGGGGGATGGTTGCCCCCACCTGAGTTCTCCTCGCGAGATTCGAACGGCGCTGAGCCCGTCGGACAACTGCTGAACGCGCTCGAGGGCGAGACGATCTCCTCCTTCGCCGAGGCCCGAGCGTTCTCCGTCCGTGCTTCCGATCTTCACGGGAACCGGATCGATGTGGTGATTCGGCGCGTGCCGCGGTTTCGGCGCCACGCGCTCTCTATCGACCTCTGGGGCCGCTGGACCAAGGGCGCGGTCCAAGACATCGTCGGAGCGCTGGGGGAACGACTGCCCGTCTTGCGCACAGTCCTCACGAAGCACATGTACTTTCAAGACAGTCGGAAGTAGCGGTTCCCAGGACTGGGTACATCCGACATCGGGCCGGCTTCTTGCACTCGGGCTGGGCGTACCGAGGCCCGTAGGAACGACGGAGGGCGAGGTTCAATGACTATTGAACGCAAACTCTCCTCGAGGTTCAGAGTGAAGCGCTCTTCCTAGGGAAGGGCGTTCGGTGACAGGCCGAGGTGCTCGCGGAAGGAGGTCCCCGCCGCCGTTGGGCAGGGAAACCGAGTCGCCTTGCATCCGGATTCGACGCCCACGGTATAGCCGTTGCCGAACCGTGGAGGACTTTTCGACATGGCTACAAGCGCTGCCCCACGGCATACTGGCGCGAGCAATCTCCTACTCGTCATCCACCCACCCTAGGTTTTCTAATCAAATGATGCCAGAACGGCGATTACGACGTCTTGGTGCGGTTGGACAGATGGCCTACACGCGACGACTGGCCTTCGATCCCGCACTGCCGACCAGGTGCGAAGGGCAAAAATAGATCTCCACCTAGAACTGGGTCCAGTCACCCGGTGAGGAGCACTACTCCCATTTAGTGCGACATGAGATTCGGGTTCGCATGTAGAATTCGGAGAGAACGGACACCAAGTCATGTCGGCCTGTCGAGCCGCAAGGAAGGGCCTCGGAACGTTGAAATCAGCGCCCGCCGTCCCCCAGTGGCCCAACCGGGGTGGGCATGATGACGCCGACGGACGACAGTTCAGGTATCGTACGGAAAAAGTTGCGCAAGCTGGAGGAAGATCTCCTCGGCCCGCGATATGACTCAGGAGCTCCGACGCGGTTTTCCTACGACCCCTCCTCCCCACCGAACTCGTCGTCGCAAGACGTGCGGCCCGAGTCGCCGGTGTCCTCCCGCCGGTTGCGCGTCCCGCCGGCAGCCTCTCCTACCCCATCGTTGTCGCCGATCAAGTATCCGAGCCGGAGCGAACTGGCCGCCGCGATTTCCCGACAATCTGCCCTCTCCGCTCGTCCATCCTCGGCTCCGGCGCCGGTTACGAACCCGGGACCCGAACGACTGACGTCCTATCGTCCCCGGCCGGATATTGGTCTGCCAACTCCTCCTGAGCGACCCAACGAAGCGAATTCGGCGGAAACCGCTTCTCGCGCGGACGCACAGGTTGGCTTCGCCATTCCAACTCCGGGACTACTTTCAGCCCCTGCGTTCCAAACCCGCCCCGCGCAACTCCAGTCGGAATCTGCGGCTCCCGCGGCTGAGAATGCTCCCGCTACCGCCCTCCTAGGTGAACTCCGACCGAGGGGAGGACCTGCCCCAATTGACTCTCCGGTCCAGCCTGAGACAATCGAAAGCAGCTCCGAAAAGCCCCCGCCCGACGATTTCGTCAACTCACCCGATCGCTACGTTCCCGAGGTCTCGACTGTCTACCCCGGACATGCCCCGGCGGTGACCACTCGTTCGCCGCCAATGAGCCGCGCCGACTCCGACTCTAAATCTCTTTCCAGCTCAGGGAGCGAGACGGCTTTCCGACCCCCACTCGCGGCACGGTTTAGGGGGCTCTCGAAGCTATTCGGCCGCTCAGGGATTCGCGAGACGGGCGCAGTTCCGTCGCCTAGTGGAGTCGTTCCTGTATCGGACGCGCCTGTAACTGCGGAACCGGTGAGGGTGGCATCGGTCCCAACTCAACCAAATCTAGAGTTTGGCTACCGGCCGCGAATCGCTCGACCCACTCTGGGTTCTGACATCTCCTTTACCTCGGGGCAAGAAGGCGATGTTCCTTCTACGGACTCGTCCGAGCCGCCCCGTCCCGGCAGCCACTCTCCAGACTCCATGGGATTCTCGACCGCCCCACCCCCGGAGCAGATAGACCCGGAAGCTCTGCGACTTGCTTCCCTTCAGACCGAGTTTTTTGGAGGCCCATCGTCTGTGGCGGAGACCGAGCAGTCGGGCGTAGTGCGCCGAAGCGGTGCGGAAAAGTCCTATCCGCTGGATGAGAGTCGAGGAGCCAGTTGGGATCGTTTCGAGGTCGTCTTCGGGGCGAACAATCACCCCGCGCTCGGACCCGACGAAGTCCTCTACCGTCGCTACCACGTGGGTCGAAGGTGGCTCGGTAATGCCAACATTTGGGCGACTGTGACCAACCTGAGGTTCGGACTATTCGAGGAGAGCGGTTGGCTGTTCAAGACGCGCCGATGGAGTGAAACCTCGTTGAAGGGCGTCTCGGGAATTGACGTGGGATACGGGTCGATTAACTGGATCGCCGTGGGCCTCTTCGCCATGATCGCATTTGCCGGCCTCACTCAGGGTGCATTAGCCCGGCCTTCTGCGTTGCTTCACGTGCCGCCCTCAGTGTTTGTTTTAGTGATACTCGGTTTCTTCCTGCTCGCCAGCTACTCAGTGATAGCCCAGTGGAGCCGGACGGGCCAGCTCGCGGTGTGGTTCCTGTGCATGTTGAGCATTCTTCTATGGTTCGCACTTGTCTCTCGCGCGATCTTCAATCCGGGAGACGCGTCCGGTACCATCCTCGCTGTCCCCTGGCGAGGATACGCCCTCCTCGTCGTTGGCGTCATCGGGGTAGTGGCGTTCTTGGGAAAAGAGTTCATTTTCAGCATTCGGGTGTCAGGAAGCTCCCCAGCTCTCACCATGGGCTATCCCGCTGGTGGACCCGGACAGGACCTCGGTAGTCGGGGCCGAGGTTTAACGACGGTCCAGGGGGGCGGAAACACCATTATGTTCGGACGCCCCGGCCGCGATGCGTTACCGTTCCTCTCCCAGATAGGCGGCATCCTGCTCGAGATACGACAGAACGCAGAACAGCCTCCGAGCATCGGCAAGGAGTTCCAACCAAGCGGCTCCGAGGCTACTCCCGAGCCGAAAGAACTTGGAAAGGTCGACTCCGCCATTGGAGCCGCTTTGGACGAGGCCAAGCACCCAGCCCTCGCCGGCCATGAACTGGTGCACCGGCAGTATCAGGTCGGAACGCGTCGGCTAACCAACCGCAAACTGTGGGCGGTGGTTACGAGCCGGAGGGTGGCGTTGTTCGAGGAGCGAGGATGGTTCTCTCGTTCGTATCGGTGGACCGAGACCTCCGCGAAAGGGGTGAACGGTTTGGATGTGGGATACTCGGCGATCGGCTGGGTCGGGGTGGTAGTGTCCGCCCTGTTACTCCTGGCGGGGGTCGCCACGCTTTCGCTCGGGGGTGCCACGAGGATCCTGATTACCAGCCTTCCTGGCGAGATCATCGATGGCACCGGCGCGATCCTGCTGCTGGCAGGTATGGCTGGCCTATGGTCCTCCCTCAACCGGACCTTTTTATTCACCGTCCGGGGCGCCTCCAGCTCTCCGACGGTGACCCTAGGATCCTCCCACGGCCTGGCCCGACGCTATCGGGGGATTCTCGTCTGCCCCCCGGGGCCGGACGTGATCCCGTTCCTGACTCAGATAGGCGCCGTCCTTCAGGAGGTGCGTCAGAACCCCGAACAGCCTCCGTTCGCGGGCCCCGACTTCGCTCCGGCTTCCGTCGCAGGGGACCTTGCATCTACGCCGGCGGCTCCCGGTACGAACAATGCTCGGCCGTTGAAGCGGACGGCAGAGCGGCAGCCTGAGCTCGCCGAACATGAGATTCTCTATCGAACGTACCTCGTAGGATGGAGGTTCTGGGGAAGCGCCCGAATATGGGTGATCGTCACCAACCGTCGGCTCGGCCTACTGGAACGCAGCGGCTGGCTCTCCAGATCCTACAAGTGGACGGAGGTCCAGATCAAGAATGTCGGCGGGATCGATTTTTCCTATCGTCGGAAAGTGCGCCTCCTCCGGGACGGGCTCTTCACTTTCACCGTGAGGGCCGAGAGCAACCTCCCGACGTACACCTTGGGTTCATCGCTGCTCGGAGTCGCCGGCCACCACCTCTCTTCGCAGGGAAGCGGTGGGGTTCAGCGACTACGGGCCAAGCCCGGCCAGCAGGCGCTCTTCTTCCTGTACGAGATCGGAGAGGTCCTTCGAGAGATACAACAAAACGAGGACATCACCCCGCTGGGCGCTCGGCCCCCCGTCTACGGTGAGGCTGGAGAACGGACGCGCCCGCTCTACGACGAGGAGTATCAGCGGACGATAGACTTCGTCACGGCTCACACCGGTCCCGAGGAAGAGCCAGCCGGTCGGGCCTGAGGCGACATGGACCGCGCGTTCGGGGTCGGCGTGCGTACGGGGGTTTCTGAGCCGGGGCTGCGACGAGGGTCCCCATGCTCGGTCGGGGCCGGGAACTTTACGACGTACGGGTCAAGATTCCCGATCGCGGCGATGGCGTAGCCGGGCCGCAGCCCGGATACGTCCCAGTCCTCGATCACGAATCCCGGGCCCAGTTCCACTTGGTCGGATTCCCCCGACGGCGGTCGGAACGTGCGCGCCTTGAAGCTCTGACCGTAGCGCCCCTTGACCCAGTCCCGGGACACAGAGTCGTAAAGTCGGAACTCGAAGACGTTCCCTATCCCTCCCAGTATTCCGTATCCGACACCTTCTCCATAGTTCTCGATCACTTGGCCCACGTTCTGGGCACCGAGAACGAACTTGACGCCGAGCGACCGACCGAAATTGATTCCTGCGTCCAGATGCTGGAGTGCAGGGAGCAGGGCGAACTCATCGATCACGAAGTAAGCGTTCGGTCGCCTACCCTGCGACGAGCCCTCATCCTCCCGGCCCAGCGCCTGAGTGATGGCCAGGTCCAAGAGCACTTGGTACGCGCAGCGAAGGAGGTATCCTTGTTGAATATCGTACTCGACAAACAACGCTTTGCCGGGCCGACTCTTGACATAGTCTCGGATCGAGAAGCTCCCGGATTCCTGAAAATTTCCGCGGAACGTCTTGGTGACAACCTGGCGGAATTCGGTGAGGATGTTGTGGGTGAGCTTTTCATCGCCATACAGGTAGCCCCTCGCCCCGCCGGGATCGGGATTCGCGGAGTTCTCGAAGGCTGCCAGGACCGACGCGAGTGCGGCCCTCGTGTCCTGCCGCGCGAGCGCGGCAATCTCGTGGTTACCGATGTTTGCACCACCGCGGTCCCGATACCAGCGGCGCCAACGGGCTTTGAGCGCAATGAACGAAAAAAATATCTCGCTGGCGGCCTGCGCAAAGAACGGCTGATTGGTTCGACGAATCTGCTCTTGAAAGAGCGTCTGCGAGACCTCGTACGCGGTGTCACAGAGCAGTCGATCGGCGACCAGAGAGGGAGTGTCGGATAGGCCGAACCCGATGTCGTCGAACAGATTCCATCGCGGATACCGGTCCCCCTGGAGCCGGGGGTTGTTAGTGAGGACCAAGTCGTCCTCGTTACCGAACTTTTCGAGATAGTCCCCTTTCGTGTCGAAGATAACCATCGAGTACGGTCGACCCTTCTCCGCTTGGCGAATTCTCTCCACCAGATGAGAAATGGCGACGGTCTTGCCGGTGCCGATTCCCCCCAGGAAAAGCACGTGGGTGCTCAGATGGCGGTCCGTCAGTTCGACAGGAAATGGAACTGTATCAAGGGCGACCCAAGGCGGCTCGACCGGCGCCCTCCCGATCACCTCGCGGAGTGGCCGTTGAGTTTGCGGATCCAGTTTAGGTTCCGAGTGCAGCCATCCGCCCTCGATAGTGACCGGAGGCTTGTACCGCTGACTCCTCGAAGGATTCGGTGCACTCATCGTCACCATCCGGAGGCGATAATCGCCGACAGACCAAGCACCTTATTCGGAATGCGACTCCCCAGAGGACCCTGCCTGGTGCCCTCCACTTTCTTGATTTGGGGACGCCCCCGGCGATTGGCCCTGCTCCTTGCGCGGTGCCTCTCCCTCACGCGGCCCTTCACCGGATTTGGATGAGCCTGCCTCTGACTCCTGACCCTCCTTATGCGTATCTTGGTGGGGGCCCAGGTCGTGCCCGCCCGTGCCCCGTTCCGGATGCGATCCGATGTCTCTTTCAGCGCTCCGTTGGTCCTGGTGTGGCCCGAGATCTCGCTCTGCGCCACCCTCATCTTGGTGGGGTCCGAGGTCTCGCCTAGCACTTTCCGAATCCGTGTGCGGCCCAATATCGCGTTCGGCGCTCCCCGGGTCTGGGCGAGGTCCGATTTCTCGCTCACCGCTTTCCTTGATCCGATCGGGGTCTTGGCGTGGGTCTGTGCGGGCCTGGTCGACTGGCTGGAAGGCGTCGTGCTGAGGCGGATCAAGTTCGTTAGCTATAGCTCTCTTGTCGATCGCTTCGTTTTGCTCGCGTTGAGCAAGATGATCGAGCTCCATGGCGCTCGCGGCCATGTTAGGATCACCGGATCTCCCGGCCGCCATCTCCCGCTCTTCTGCATTCCGTTCACCCGGAGGCGGCAGACTGCTCCGTATGTTGTCTGCTTCTTGATGATGCAAATCGGCCCTGGCATTCAAGGTATCAGCCTCAGATCTCAGGTCCTCGGCTCTCCGTTTGTCCGGTGGAATTGCGGTCATCTTCTGGTCGAAACTCCGGATGAGGATCCAGTCCCACCTCGCTCCCCGAAAGGTGTCGGGCTTAATCTCAGTTTCGTAAACTTCCTCGTAACAAACGCGGAAGGGCGTTCCACATTCGAGAGGCGATTTTTCTCGCCCAGCCTTCCACCCAGACAATCACTCGAAATGGAGTGCAATCAGACTTTGGCGATCGACAGGGTGAACTCCGGCGAGTTCCCGGACTCCGCTGGCGCGACAAGACTCGGGACCGATCGTGTAGCTCAGACTCGGCCAGGTCAGGGAACAGTGCACTCGTCAGAACTGAAGACTCCCTAAAGGAGCCGACTCAAGAATGGACTCGAAAGTGAACAGACCTCTGTCCGGTAGGTACAATGAGCATTGTGCCGACCTCGCGGTGTGATCTAAGGTGGGAAAGGGTTGGTCTCGCGTAAGGGAGGTCGGGCTCCCTTCAGTCCTGAGGTCGGAGGGCTCGGCGGACGAGGAAGATCGCAATCCCGACCAACACCGCTGCCCAAGCGAACAGGCCGAGCAGGTAGATCTCGGGGGGGTACGGGTACGCCGACGCGCCGAACAGATTCTCCCGGATGACGTTAACCGCGAGAGAAATCGGATTGTACTGGGAGATGGACTTGAGCCAGCTCGGCATCGTCCCCCACGGGTAGAGCGCGTCCGAAGTGAGAAGCACCGGCAGGTTCAGCACATTGACGGCCGCGAAGTACATCTGCGGCACATCGATCAGAATCCCCATCGTGAGGAACAGTGTCGCAAACATTCCCGACAGAAGGAAGATCGCCAGGACGATCTCCGCCACGCCGAGGGGGCTGGGAGCGGAAGGAACGGTCAGCCCGGTGAGTCCGGGAATGTGGGCGAAGGCGAGCGCCAGGCCAAGGACGAGGAACGCATACGCGATCGGTTGCGTTGCACCGGCTATCAACCGGGAACCGAACACTGCGGCGGATGGAGCGGGGGTACCCCGGGTGCGCTTGAAGATGCCGAACAGCTTGTCGAAGATCACGTTCGCCCCGATGAACAGCGTCGCGGTCACGGCGACGAAGCCGACCATTCCCGCAGTGAAGTACGAGTAGTAGCTCGGCGCACCCCGGAACCAGTACGCCAGTGCCTGGGCGTGCGTCTCTCCCGGGTAGGTGGCGATCGGCTGGAAGCCGAAGCCTTGTCCGAACAGCAGCAGGTACAGCAGCGGAAGGGTCAGCGCAGTGAAGACGGCCTGCGGGTTCCGCAGGATCTTCAGGTACTCCCGCCGGGTCAGGGCGGCCAGTTCCCGCAACATTAGCGCCGACCTCCCAGGGACCCTTGGATCCGGTTCAGCATCACGGCTCGATCCGTCGCGGTCGGTCCTTCGTCCTCGCGGAACTCGCGCCCCGTGAATTCGAGGAACACTTCATCGAGACTGGGGCGCTTCACGGTCACCCCGGTGATCCCGGCTCCCGCCTTCGTCGCCGCTTGAACGGCTTCGGGTACGAACGTCTCGCCGCTGGAGCACTTGACCCGATACTGCCCGTCCGAATGCTGGACCGAGGTAACGCCGGGAAGTGCCTCCAGGACGTGGGCGATATCTCCCGCCCCCGAGCCGGTCTTGAGCGTCACTACATCTCCGCCCAGGCGATCTTTCAGCTGGTTCGGAGTCCCGCTGGCGACGATCTTTCCGTGATCGATGATGGCGATGCGATCGCACATCCCGTCCGCCTCGTCGAGATAGTGCGTCGTCACGAACACCGTCATACCGTGGTCCTGACGCAGCTTCTGGATGAACTCCCAGAAGCCGGCGCGTCCCTGCGGATCGAGCCCTAGAGTGGGCTCGTCCAGGAAGATGACTCGGGGCTGGTGGACCAGCCCCACCGCGAGCTCGAGGCGTCGGCGCATGCCCCCGGAGTAGGTCTTCGCGTATCGGTCCGCCGCGTCGCTGAGCTTCATCTGGTCGATCAACGCGACCGCACGCCGCTTCCCTTCCGAGGAAGAGATACCGTACGTTCCGGCGGCGATCTCGAGATTCTCCCGGCCCGTCAGATCCCCGTCCGCGGTCGACTCTTGGAAGATGACTCCGATGTGACGCTTGACCTCCTCGGGATGGAGGCCCACCTCGAGGCCGTCGACGAAACCGCGGCCCTGCGTCGGCTTGAGCCCAGCCGAGAGCATGGCGACGGTTGTCGTCTTTCCGGCACCGTTGGGGCCGAGGAATCCAAAAACTTCGCCGGGTCCGACCTGGAAGCTGACGTCATCCACGGCGCGGACCTTGCCGTTGAAGACCTTCACCAGATTCTGCGCGACGATGCTGCCCTTCTGTTCCATGGTTTCGTTCCTAGTTCTTGAGACGGCGAAGCCGGTCGGCGACCGGATCCACTTCCGTCAGGATAGTAGAGAGCGCGCTCGGGTCGGAACGAGCGATGTCCTCGAGATAAGCGGTGAGACCCGAGATCTCCCGAAGAACATCTGCCGGAGTGCGGGGGCTCGACGGGGGGTGCCACGACCAGATCGCGTCGGACGGCTGGGCGAGTTCGTAGCGGCTGTCCTCTCGCTTCTTGATGGACCCTTCCTTGACCATCTCTTCGAGCAGGGGGTAGACCGAACCGGGCGACGGCCGCCACCAGCCGTGGGTCATCACTTCCATGTCCGCGATAATCTCGACGCCGTTTCGGGGAGAACGGCTGATGATCATGAGTACCCAGTTGCGAAGCCCCCGCTTCTTTCGCATCCCCCACATGAGTCGATTTACCGATATCGAGAAATCGATAACAGTATTAATAGGGGACGCACGCCGGGAGAGTCGTTGCGCAGGTCTGTCGGTACGGTCTAGCCAGCCGGAACACTTTCAGGGAAGGTTCCGGGTGAACTTCCAAGCCCTGTCCGGTTCATCCGGAGGCACCGGGCGGGGGCCCGGCGGGCGCTGTTCATGGGGGCCGGCGCGTCGCGCGTATTCTAAGCAGAACTGCGATACCGGCCACCACTACGGACACGATGATCGCGGAGAGGACGAGCTCCCCCGTCCAACCAGGCAGACCTCCGCTGGCTCCGTTGGGCGGCGGACTCGCGATGGGTATCACGATCACGTTGTTGGCGGCCCCGTTCGAGACGAAGAGCTCCTTCTTTCCGCTGTCGTAGACGGAACCTAGCGGGGCGGCGTTGGCAGCGAGCGTCCCCACCGGCCGGTTGGTCGAGTCGGATATCACGGTCACGTTGTGGTGGTCGAAGTTCGGAAGGAACACCTCGCCGGTCGCCGGGTCGTACGAGGGCCGCTGCGGACCCCCGGTAACATTGAACGTCGAGACCACCGTGTTGGTGGCGTCCGAAATCACATTCATAATGCCGCTAATGAAGCTCGTGACGAACAGCTCGCCCTTCCCGGCGTCGTACACGATGCCGGTAGGTGTCGTGTTGGTGGGGATGGTGGCGACCACGCTCAGCGTGGAGTCGGAGATGACACTGACATTGCTCGAACCGGAGTTAGTGACAAAGATCTCTCCCCTGCCGCTGTCGAACGCCACGCCGTACGGGTCAAAGCCGACGGGGATCAATTCCACAACCGTGTCGAGCGCATGGGAAATCACACTGAGGTTTCCGGTACCTGACTCCTCGACCGTGGCGACGAAGACTGCTCCGATAGATCCATCGTAGGCCAATCCGAGGGGGTAGCCGTCGGCGGGAATGCTCGACACGACGGCGTTGGTCGCATCCGATATCACACTGACATTGCCCGACAGGTAGTTCGAAACGAAAATTTCGCCGAGGCCGTCGTCGTAGGCAGCGTCCTGTGGCTGCATCCCGACCGGAATCGTCGCGATCACGGTGTTGGTGAGATCCGAGATCACGCTGACGTTGTTAGAATAGGAATTCGTGACGAAGATCTCTCCGAGCTCAGCATCATACGCCATGCCCTCGGGGCCGGTCCCCACGGGTACGTTGGTACTCCCCGAGTCCGAGCGGAGTAAAGGGGTCGCCCCAAGAGTGGCGGGGTGGGCGAGCGAGAACCCTCCGATCCAAGGGCACAGGAGGAGGAGCCCGGTGAGCACAGCCAACGCGAAGCTCCCGATGCGCCGAGACCGAATCCGGTTGTTTCGAGAGTCGAACCCGGAAATCTTGTAGGACATTCGCGCCTCAGCCTACCCCATCTAACTCAGGTAAAGTAGATTGCCGGTACGAGCGGCACCGAGCTCAAGCGGACCCCAGCGGCTGGGCTCAACTGGTATTGTGCCTACCGTGGAACGGCCGATCGCTATGTGGAGTCCTTCAGCAATGCACCGAAAGAGGACTTGCGTTTGATCTTTCCGTTCTCCAGCTCAAAGATGTTGCAAAAGTGCACGGCGAGTCGACCGCCGTCTTTCTTGCGAACGTGCGCCGTGCCTTCGACCATCACTACGTTATTCTCCTCCACTGTCCGGTCGATCTTGGCACGTACTTCATCGTCGCCGAAGTTCTGGACGAATCCGGCCTTCCCTCGGACACGAACTCCCGAGGCCGGAACCCCGTCACCCCACTCAATCCACTCGAAATCGTCGGTCAAAAATTCGGCCGCTTTCGTAGGGTCCGCTGCGGCCATATGCGCTTCTACGGATGTCTTGTTCTGACTCATGAGCTGCGGACTCTATTTCATGGAAATACATCCACCTATGGCTCGAGTTCGAGGCGCTTGGAAAGGACGTGGGTCGCTGACTTGAGATTCGTCGACGTGCGGGCTCGTAGCGGATCCAGTAACTCATGAGCCCACGGGTAGGCGGAACCCGATTCAGTAGCTCTCGGTCGTGAGGTTAGGAACAAGGCGGAATGATCTATCCCTCGTCAAGAGCCGCTGCCCGTGGCGGAGCGTGATCGCTCCGATGAATAGGTCACCTTGCCCGAGCGGAGTCCCTCGTCGAGCAAGTTCCGCTCCGATTCTTCCCGCCTCATGGCATGCTCGGGAGTCGAACGGGAGGAGGGGAAGGGCGTTGATCAGGAACTCGGTCCTGGCAAGGTACGGACCTCCGAGCCGGTACGCTCCCAGGAGAACTTCCGCGGCCGCAGGCGGGGTGATGTATCTCGGCTCGCCCGAGTCATCGAGGGACCGGGCCTTCTCGACCGCTCTTCGCTCGCCCGCGAGTAGATCAATGAGGAAGGAGCTATCGAGGCTAACCACCGTTGGTACCCTCGAGGGATAGTCTCAAAACCTTCGCTTTCGACTGCCGATCGGCGGCTTGGATCGATTTCCGAATCTCTTCGAGTTGGGCTTTCGGGGCACCGCTCCATGCGCCAGCGAAGGAGGTCAAGAGGACCTGCGAGCCGGTGATTCTCCTGACGACCTCACTGAAACTCTCGCCATCCCGCTTGAGACGGGCAAGCGAGTCGTAGGCATCGGAGGAGAGGGTAACCGTCTTCACCGACATACACGTGTTGATATCAACACACTTATTAAAGTCTCTCCGGCCAAGCACGATGAGGTGGGGTCAACTCGGTACGATACATCGAATATCGGTTCAATCGCCGTTGCACACCGGCTCTGAGGTTCTGTGCACCCAACGTCCGCTTCTCGGGTCGCCGTATCTCCTCGAGAACTGGGGATACACCGAGGAAGCGCGTCGCGGGTGACTCGGAGGTCGCGAGCGCTACCCTCGTGTAACGCTCATGCGTTCCACGGCGTCCTCAAGCTGCTTCTTGGAGGTTGCGCGGTGACGTGGACGGGGCCGAACATCGGGTTGGATCCAAAGGCTTGACCCCCGAACGAGCCCTTCGACTTCCTGTCCGTTCACCCACCCTAGATCCCGCACTTGCTTCGGCGGGATCGAGAGTACCCAACGGTAGTAGACCGTCCCCTCGTGGACTCGGTTGATCACCTTGTGGATCCGCACTTCCTCACCCCCTGGATTCCGTTCATTATGTATGATTTAGAATACTAATACTGTTTGTAGCTAAATACCACTGCCCGCAATCTACTCGTCATGCTCCTGGCCCCGCTGGAAGAGACCCCGCCCTGCTCGGAATCTCGGCGGAGAGATGTCTACCTTCTCCTGAGGCTCCGAGAGGCCCGAACAGGACGGAAGTGCGATTCGGTTCTATCGGCCACAATCCCCCTCCGGCCAAATTCCTCCCCGGATTTGGCCGGAGACCAACATTGATTTTGACCTCGCGTGCATAGCCATGAAAGAGGTCACGATGCACCCGATCCCGGACTATCCCGAATCCGTTCGGCGAAAGCTAGCGCGGAGCATCTTGCGCGGTGCGCTCCGAATGAAGCGCGGAGAAAACCTGATCATCGAAACATGGAGCGGAACCCTGCCTTGGGCCGAAAGCCTGGTGCTCGAGGCTCGCATACTTGGAGTTCGCCCCTTGCTCTGGGTTGAGGACGAGGCGACGTACTGGAAAAGCCTCGATGAGGCGCCGGAGGCGAATCTCGGTCAGGTCGGGAGCCACGAGTGGGCGTCCATCAAGGAAGCGCACGGCTTCGTGCATCTCTGGGGGCCGGGAGACGCAGCTCGGGAAGACGCGCGCTCCCCTCGGCTAAAGCGTCGCATCGAAGCCGTCGATCACGAGTTCTTCCGATTGACTCAGAAATACCACGTGCGCATGGTCCGCTGGGATTTGGGGCGAACCAGCGAACAGTGGGCCCAACGATACGGTGTAAATCTCGAACAATGGAGGAACGAGCTCATCGAGGCGACGACCTACGATTCGCGAAAACTGAGTCGGGACGGCCTTCGGGTAGCGGGATTCCTTCAGCGCGGTAAGGAAGTCATCATCTCCCACCCCAACGGGACCGATCTGAGATTACGCCTCGCGCATCGCGTTCCCAAGGTCGACGATGGGGTAGTGGACGACGCCGATATTCGCTCCGGCAACGTGTGGACCGTGGTTCCGAGCGGCGACACCATGGTCACCGTGGACGAGAAGTTCGCTGAGGGCAAATTTGTCGCGAACACGCCGGGAGTGATGTTCTATCAAGAGCGCGAAATTCCCCTGCCGGCCTGCGATTGGACCTTCAGGGAGGGACGGCTTGTCGCCTACTCCTTCGCAACGGGAGGCGAGGAGTTCCTTCGAGTGTATCCGAAGCTGGGAGTGGGCAAGGAGCGTCCCGGCCTTCTTACCGTCGGGCTGAATCCGCGGATTTCCTCGATACCACTGGTATTCGATCAAGAACGGGGCCGGATTACCCTGGCCGTGGGACGCAATTCGTACCACGGCGGAGCTACCCACTCTCCGCGTTTCACCGCGTATCAGTCTCTCCGAGGAGCGACGCTCCGAGTGGATGGAAAAACGTTGGTAGATGCGGGCAAGCTCGTTTGAAGGGCGCAAAGTCACCACAGGCAGCTAGGCGTCTCCGATCCGTCCCCCACGGGATCTTACGGAACGCCGTCTGGTGATCGGTCGAACCGTTTATTGCAGAATTCCGGGGTGCCTGACGGCTTGATCCCAGTAACCGCTAGGTTCGATCGTCGTTGCGCATAGTAGTGTGTTTCACCATTATTGTTATTACTACTAAGTGCGTCTGGCCCAACCGTGGGCGACTCGCTCATTCCTGTAATTGGCAGTCGGACGCGTGCGTACACGCTCGCTATCTTGGCGGGCACACGAATCCCGATGACTGCGTACCGGATCGCAAAGCTCGCCGACCTTTCACCACCCAACGTCTACCTAGAATTGAAGAACTTGTCAGCGACAGGCATTGTGGGACTTCGCGACGGGGGCTGGGTACTCTTGGACGATAGAGTTCGGGCGTTTTGCGAGGGGCAGGGACCGTTGTTCGAGGGTTCGCTACCAATTCAGTCGGAGGGGACCTCCGGCGAGCCCAATTCTAGCGAATCTGTTCGTGTATCAAAGAAATTGAGTCGAATAAGTTCGAGCAGGACTGGTAAGCTACCGAAGGTGTTGCGGGAGTTCAGCCAGTCTCGAACCAAGAACGAACTGCTTCGAGCTGCTGGTCTCCGAGTCTCGAGGCACAAAGGGCGATGACCACTTCAGATGAGATTCAGGCGATTCTCGAAAAGATTGAGGAAGACGACCGAAGAATCCTATACTTCGCGGCGCTCTTGAGAAAGGAGGCCGGCCTCGGCCCAGATGATCTAGTGGTCGTCGGCGGTTCCGCAATGGAAATCTACACCGAGGGCGCCTACGTTTCTGGTGACATCGACGTTTGTGGGCCGCGCGATACGATCGCGGCCGTCCTGGAGCGGTGGGGATTCAACCAGCCCGGCCGAGAGTGGGCTCGCCTTGACTGGAAAATAGTTCTTGACGTCGTCGGCCCGAGAGTCAGCGGCTCGATGCGTCTCTCACGAGTGGTCAGTACTCCCTATGGTCAAGTTCGAGTCGGATCTATCGAGGACCTGATCATTGGGCGACTTGCCCTCATCAAATTCTGGAACGAACCAGACGAGTATCCCAACGCGCTCCTCTTAGTTGCATTGCCGAAGCTTGACTGGGAGTACCTGACCCACCGCGCTCGGCAAGAAAATCTCGAGGCCGAATTGGCAAGCTTGCGAGAGACCATGGCCAAAAATTCGTCTCACGAGAAGTGATTCTCTGGGGCGAGGGCTGCCCGGAGGTTCAATCCCCGTTGAACCTTCGCGAGTAGAGAATCAAGAATCGGTGCGAGGAACCCGGTCGAAGAACCAAAACGCAGTTGTCGCCACGATCATCAACGTCGCAACCGTGAGGAGCGGAGCGGAAACCCGAGCAAGCACGATAAGGGCCGCACCAACGGCCGCCCCCGTGAACAGGGCGAGCACGGCCACTCCTCCTCGCCGCTGTGTCGGGCCGGATATTCCGAGGGCGGGTAGGTCTACCATGAATCCAGTCAAGGCGGTAGTGATGACCGTAGTCGTCAGACCCGGGACCGCAAGATGCCGCGCTGTCGCGTTTTGCATTCCCATTCCGAGCGAGCTGAGGACGATCAGGAGGTACAGCTCGGCGGGTTCCGGCCGGCCTCCCACGGCTGCCCAGATCCCAGCGAAAGCTGCCATGCACGCCAAAACACCCCACAGGACCCACGTCGTTCGGCGCGGCCAGACACCAGGGGGCCGGGGCCGGTGCAGCACACGACCGGCTAGAATCGCTCCGACGCAGAACCCTATCAGTGCGGCCATGGAGTGGAGGGCCGTGAGCAAGCTGCGCTGACCGACGGCCAGGGCAAGGAAGACGAGGTTCCCCGTCATGTTGGCCGTGAAAATTTGACCGAGGCCGAGGTAGCTCACCGCATCCACTACGCCGGCGGCGAGTGTCAGGCCGATCAGGAGGGCATCTCTCGTCCGTACGCCGGGATTCGTTTCAGGACTAGAACCCGGCGAATCCTGAGATTGCGCCACGGGACCACTCTCCTCGCTCGTCGGCAGTCCGGTCGGCATTCATCAGTCTCACGGGTCCGGGGCTTGTTCACTCCCTCCGACCTCCAGCCGGTTGCCTCTGGATCGGGCGAGTTCAAACTATAGCAGCGGTTCGGACGTGGATTGTATTATAGGGAATATGATTTACCTTTCACACTGAGTGGAGTTCGTTCTATGTTAAAGGTAGGGGGCTCGACGCCGTACCATCCCGGCCGCGCGGGGGTGTACGCCACGACACCCGATGGATGGCGGGCCTTCCATCCCAAAGGATTGCCGCCAGATCCCCCGCTCCAACTTAGTGCGTCGATTCTGGGGCTGCTTGCAACGGCGTCGACCGAATTGGGCCGGCTCGACGGTGCGGCCGAGGTGGTCCCCGATCCAGACTTCTTTGTCTACAGTTATGTTCGAAAGGAAGCCGTGCTGTCGAGTCAGATCGAGGGGACTCACTCGACGCTCATCGATCTCCTGGATTTTGAAGCCGGTGCAAAACGAGAATCATACCCTCGCGACGTCCTGGAGGTTGCAAACTACGTGCGAGCACTCAACGGCGCGCTTCAGCGAGTCCGCGCGGGAGCCCCGCTCTCGACTGAACTCTTGCAGGATACGCACAAGATCCTGCTGCATCGAGTTCGTGGCGATGAGGCAGAGCCCGGGATGCTGAAGTCCCGCCAGAACTGGATTGGCCCGAGAGGTAGCAGTCCCGCGACCGCCGACTATGTACCCCCGCCCCCCAACGAGACCCCGCAGCTGATGCGAGAGCTGATGGAGTTCGTCCAAGCCGATACTCTGGAACCACCTCTGCTGCGTGGAGGACTCGCTCACTCCCAGTTTGAGACCATCCACCCATTCCTGGATGGTAACGGTAGGATCGGTCGTCTCCTCGTCACGCTGCTGCTCACAAAATGTGGCGCCCTCCGCCGGCCGGTCCTGTACCTCTCATACTATTTTCTATGCAACCGAGATGAGTACACCCGACGACTTCAACGCGTGCGAGATGACGGGGATTGGGAAGGTTGGATCGAGTTTTTCTTGCGGGGAGTCCGGGAAACCTCGATTCAGGCGACGGATACTGCGCGCTCCGTCCTGTCCATAAAGTCCGAACATGAGAGCCTCGTCGGGGGGGAGCTCGGGAAGAGGTCGGGCGCGGGACTCAGGCTGCTCGGACAACTGTTCCACAGACCCGTCATCACAGTGAAAGACGTGGCGACCGCGATCGGAACTACCTACCCACCGGCGAACGCCCTCGTGGATCGATTCGTCGAAATGAAGCTGCTTGTAGAGGTCACCGGTCAGAAACGCAATCGATTCTTCCGCTACCAACCGTACATCGACGTACTTCAACTTGACAGCTTTCCGAGAAATCGAAACGAATCGTCCACCCAGTAGGGACTCGCGTCCGAAGCGAGAGTCGTCGAGCCGCGCAATTCACGGAGTGGTGTGCTCAATTTCCATTGAACCCAGAACACCCGAGAGGCGGACGCGATGCGGCCTCGCCTCCGCGACGGAGGGTTTCACGGTACGCCGGCCGTCCGACACGAGGTGAGTCGACCGACGATACTCCGGGGAGTGGTCGCAATACGTCACTGTTACCGAATCAGTAACTATATGGTATACTGAACACATGTCGTTCTCGTGTCCCAGCGTTCGCTTTCGGCGAAGGAAGCTCGCGTCGTCCTCTCCCTCGAATCAGAGGGAAAGGAGGAGCTGTCACTGGATGATGTGCAGACTTTGGCCGGTGTCAGTCGGGGGTTCGCCCGTAAGCTGACTCACGACCTAGTCCGTAAGGACTGGATTCAGCGGGTAGGCAGAGGACGGTACCTGCTTAACCCGGGTCGACACGGGCCGGACGCGATACCCGACACAGATCCGCTGCGGTTCGGGAGCCACCTGGTCCACCCCTACTATTTCGGCTACGCCTCGGCCGCGGAGCTTTGGGGTTTTCTTCTGCAGGCGGGCCCCGTCTACTACCTCGTAACGACGGCCCGCACTTCGATGCGGCTCACGCACCCGGCCCACTTCCAGATTGTTCGGGTTGGGTCGACCAAGTTCTTTGGAACGCAGGCCATCCGACGACGTGGCGAGACCGTCCGAGTAAGCGATCCAGAGCGAACCGTCATCGATTGCGTGGAACGTCCGGAACTCTCAGGGGGGTTGGGAGGCGCAGTCCAGATCTTGGCGAGGGCTAAACCGCGTCTCGACTGGGATCGATTGTCTGGGTATCTGGAGCGCATGAAGAATCGGAGCCTCGCCTTGCGAACCGGGTACCTACTCGAACAAGTCCATCCCTCGAAACTCCCGCCCCGAGGGTGGACGGACCGATGGCGAGCTACCTCGGAGGAGCCGTGGGTGCCCCTCGGAGCCACACGTACGTACGGTCGCCGCGGGCCTCACGACCTACGGTGGCATATTGTCCGAAACGTGCCCGATCGGGTGCTATTTTCCGAAACGGACCACCGATGATCCCTCGGACGGTTGCCAACCGGTTCGCGAACGTGATGGGCGTGGATCTGCACATCGCTCAGCAAGAGATCGTCCTGCTCTACGCGCTGGATGCCCTCTCGGCCCGCGGCGTGCTCGACCGGATGGTGTTCAAGGGCGGCACCTACTTGCGCATGATGGTTACCGGAGATGTGGGACGGCTTTCCGAAGACCTCGACTTCACGAATCGGAATCTGCCCGAGGATCCCGAACCTCAGCTCAACGAAGCGTTCAATGCCGCTCACTTCGGGGTTCGATTCGAGGTCCAAGAGCCGTACCGCACAAGCCGGAAGAACTGGGGGTGTCGGGTGACCTACTCCCACGAGTGGGACTCGGGGATTTTTCGATTCGAGGTCAGTTATCGAGAGGCACCGTTCCTTCCACCGGCACAATGGGCCCCCCTCCCCCAGCCGTACTTCTCGGCCCTTCCGTTCCGTCCCCCGGAGATACTCTCCCTACGAGTTGAGGAGGCTCTCTCGGAGAAACTGAGAGCCGTTCAGCAGCGAGCCACGGAAAGAGACCTCTACGATGCCATGCGCTACGGCCGAAAGGGTTTCGACACGGGCTTGGTGCGCCTCCTCGCCGTTGCCAAACTCTGGAACGACCGTGAGGCGTTCGATCCGGAGCAGATACTTCGTACCTTGTCCGAAGGTCGCCGGGAATGGCCTGACCTCGAACGACTGATTGGGCGGAGTCGTCAACGGGATTGGAACAAGGATGCCCGGGAGGCGGCAAAACGGTTTGGTTTCCTTCGAGAGCTCACTCCGTTTGAACACGAATTGATCGCGGACGTCCGACGGCACTCCCTTCGCGATCCGCTCATGTCGGCGTTTTCGAAACACATCCTGTCAAGCGCAAAGACCCCTCGACAAGATTGAACGTGCGGTCGGGACGATTTCGGGGCCGGGGCGTCGGCCCCCCGAGAAATTCACCCATCCAGAGGGAGGGAGTACCACGGAGATCCGATGCGTTCGTTACGCTCAACTTGTATTGAACCCAGGAGAATCGCAGCGGTCGTCGAAACGAACAAAATCAGGGTCGCCGCCGTTCGAGGAAGGCGTATCACGCACTCGAGGCGCAGACTCGAAATTCCGAAGGCTTGAAGGCGGCGGAGGCCCTGCGCCAAAGGTGGTGCGACGCGCGGGCCGCTGCCGCTCGATCCGCCGATCGCGTCTCGCGGTGGCCCCGGCCGTCGTGGCCGGAGTCGTAATCGCGGTCGAGGCCCTCGCGGTGGTCGGTGGACTGGCAGCCCTCGGGATCATTCACTTTGGGGGAGCGGGGAATCCGGCATCACCCTCTCTGAACGTGACCCCGACGAGTGGCCCCGTGGGAACCTTCGTCGTGGTCTCAGGATCGGGTTTCTCCGCATCCGCGGGATTGGAATCGCTGATCTTTGATTCGGTGGCGATCACCGTCTGCCGAAGTGGATCGCTCACGACGGATTCTTTGGGGGCGTTCAGCTGTTCCTTCCTGGTCCCTCTCGGAACCAGCGGGACCACCGTCAAAGCGACGGATCTGCAGGGCCACACCGCCTCCGCTTCGTTTCGCGTCACTTCGACATCTCCTTCTCTTGCGCTCACCCCCTCGACCGGGGTAGCGGGAGACACTGTTTCCGTGACCGGTAGCGGGTTCGTTCCATCCGATTCCTCCGTTTCGATTGCCGGAGCGATTCTCTCCATCCCGCTCGTATGCTCCCTGGTAGTCGGCGGGATCACCGGCGTTTGCGATTTCGTGGTCGGGTCCGCGGCACCGGGACCGTACGTTGTAACAGGTATCGGAACACTGGGAGGCGTTTTGGACACGGGGGCCGCAACATTCACCCTCACGTCTCCGTCGATCACGGCTTCGCCAGGAACAGGGATTTCTGGAGATACGATCACCGTCGGCGGGCGCGGGTTTTCTCTTTCCGATGTGTCAGTGTCCGTCGACAGCCCGGTTTTACCAGCCCCGATGGCCTGCGCGCTCACGGCGGGGACGATTACTGGACCGTGCGCCTTCGTGGCCGAGTTGATTGTCCCTGGGCCGTACACGATCACCGCAATCGGCAACGTCGTGGGCGGGGCGGGAGACACGGCGACGACTCTCTTTGTACTGACGGAGCCGACTCTGTCGCTCGCGCCCAACGCGGGGGTCGTGGGAGACTCCGTGACCGTCTCGGGATACAACTTCTCCGTGACCGACACGTCCGTGACTATCACAGGGGATGTACTCGGCACCATCCACTGCCCCGTCAGCGACGGTGTGATCTCGACGGGTTGCAGATTTGTCGTGGCGTCCGTGGAAAACGGATCGTACGAGATTACCGCGAAAGGGAACGTGGTAGGTGGGCCCGGAGACACGACCTCGACCTCGTTCTTTGTACGAGAACCGACGATCACCCTGTTCCCCGCGGAGGGGGTCGTCGGGGATATCGTGACCATTTCCGGTAGCGGCTTTTCCGCGGCGGATTCGTCCCTCGGTGTCAGCGGCGCCATCGTACAAGATCTCGTTCCGTGCGAGCTGCTCGACGGAAAGGTCACTGGCGGTTGCACTTTCGAGGTCGGTTCAGCGCCACATTTCGGTCCGTACACCATCACCGCAGTAGGAAGTGTGGTAGGTGGAGAAGGGGACACCGCGAGGACGAACTTCACCCTGGGAGCGGGGAATGTGTCGCTCAGCCCGACCTCTGGCCCGGTCAACAGCTCGATCACGATTTCGGCGAACGGTCTGATTCCCAGCACGTCGTACACCCTAAACTTCACATCGACGGCCACATTCCTTGTCTACACCGAGAGGACGTTCACGACGGATGTGAACGGGAACTTTACGGGGAAGTTCCCGTTGACCGGCGTTCCGCTCCAACCCACGGACGTGCGCTATATCGTGGGCGTCTACGGATCCCAGGGGTTCGTCGCCTCCGCGGGAATCTTCACGGTCACCTCACCGAACGTGACGATTACTCCCACCTCGGGCCCGGTCGGCACGGGCGTAACGCTTCAGGCGACGGGTCTCCGGCCGACGTCGCTATACCCGGTCGCCTTCGACACGACGAAGGGGGTGGTGGACTTCTCCTTCGTGTGGGCTCTTCCCACCGACGCGCACGGGAACTACAGTGGGACGATGAATGTGCCTTCCGACATACCGGCCGGGACTTACTACGTCGACCTGCAATTCTCGAACGGCACGTACCTCGTCACCGCGTCGGAACAGTTCACGGTGACGACCGCGTACGCGGAGATCTACCCGTCTTCGGGCCCGTCCGGCACCGACGTCTACTTGCTGGCGTCCGGCCTCCTTCCAAACACGATGTACTCCGTCGAGGTAGATCCAGTCCGCGGAGTAGAATCAGCCTCGTACGGGTTCACCCTCTTCATGTCGGATCCGAACGGGAGCTACGAAGGGAATTTCACAGCCCCATTCGGCGACCCCGCCGGCAAGTATTTCGTCGACCTCTTTGATGCGGCGGACAACTTTTCGTACGCGGCGACGGCCACGAACCAGTTCACACTGACGGCGCCGAGCCTGGAGATCTCCCTGGACTCGGGCTTACCCTCTCTCTCTGGCCCTCCGAACACGATGGTCTTTCTGCGGGCCACCGGACTCGTGCCGAGGACGGAGTATGCACTCGAGCTCGACACGGCCCCGGGAGTATGGTACTCTTCCGGCCCCGTCGTCGACCGGCTTACGTCCGACATCAACGGGAGCTTCTTCGGGACGTTCAACGTATCCTCCAACACCTCGGAGGGGACGTACTACGTGGACCTCTTCGATTCGGCGGCCAACAATTCGTACGCCGCCAACGCGACCACTCCGTTCGAGGTGACGACGCCGATCGGGATGATCAGTCCCACCTCGGGCCCGAACGACACCATCGTCAATCTATCGGTGACCGGACTGGCGCCGGGAGTCGGGTACGTCGTTTACCTGGACTTCACGCAAGGGGACGGATACCATGGACTGTACGCCACCGAGTTCACAGCGGACGACAACGGCAGCGTCAGTGGACTCGCATTCTTTGGGCCCGACGCCCCCGGGTCGTACTACGTGGACATCTTCGAAGGCGATTCGGCCGGATACATCCTCACGGCGGGACAGTTCACGGACTCGGCCTGATTGACGAGATGGGAACGGATTCCGACGAGTGCGTTCACTTTTTTTTCCAAAGCCTTCGTTCCTGCGAGCGGGATAGGGTTCGCTCTTCTGAACGGAGCCTGTGAGCGATAGTGTGGCCGCGGTGACACGGTGGTGGGCACACCGCCGAGGGCCGAGTCCGTGGCTCCGCAGGGACACAGGGTCCTGGAGTCGCCCGGTTCAAACTCTACTGAAACCAGATCCGGTCGCGCTCTCGACGGACCCACTTCGAAGCCTTGGGGAGGTCGGGGCGGGAGTCCAGTAGTGCCTGGGCCGCCGCGAGACTTATCGGGAGGTTCGAGCTGGATTCCGTGTGAATCGACCGGTCGGAGTCGACGAAAGCCCCCCGTCGCTGCTCCGGGATAACATTCGCCGTTCGATCGTCGTCGGTCGAATCTACCTGGTGATCGGGACTGGCTACATCGTTTTCCTGTCCGTGGTACTTCGCGCCACCTCCGGTGTGAACTTCTTGGCGGGCGTGGACCTTTTCCTGCCGATCTTTGCCGTCGTCGGCTCGATGGGGGGGATGATGGTGTTCACGAACGATCGATTGAAGGGAGTATTCGAGTATCTGATCGCCTACGGCATCTCGCCGCGCCGAATCTTCTCGAACGTGCTGCTTGCCTGCGTCGCGATGGCCGCGATAATCCTCGGCGTTACGATGATCGATGTGGTGGGGTTGTCGGTATCGATCGGAGCGGCCCCCAGCACCTACGGCATCGAGCTTCTCGTAGTGTACTCCCTTCCCATGAGCTTCGCGTCCGTGGCATTTGCGGCCATGGTGGGCATGTTCTGGACGTCCCTCTCCTCGCCCCGATCCGGAATGACGGGGTCGGTCGGCCTCCTTCCGATCGTGGGAATCGCACCTTCGATCCTTACTCTTTCGATCGCCGAGACGGTCGGGGCGAATGCGCTCTACGTCGTCGTCGGTGCCGTGGTGTTCCTCACGGCGCTGACTCTCGCGCTACTGACCTCCATCGGCCGACTTCTGCCTTCCGAGAGGCTGCTTTCCCAGGCGTAATTGAAGATGAGCGCACCCCGATCCGAGTCCGCCGCGCTTGGGGGAGCGGTGACATCGGCGAAGGGATCGGGCGTTGCTTGCCGCTCCGTGACATCCGGGTATCTCGGAAAGAAGGTGCTGCAGGACGTCTCGTTCGCGATCGAGGAGCCCGGCATCTATGTCGTGCTCGGCCCGAACGGGGCCGGTAAGACGACGCTGTTCCGAACGCTGGCGGGGATCCTTCGGCCAACTCAGGGGGAAGTGCTCATCGGGGGGACCTCGATCGAACGCCAGATTTCGCGGAACCGTCTGCACTACATCTCCCACATGGACGGGATTCCCGATGGACTGCGCGTTCGGGAGGCGCTCGAGTACTACGCGCGGGTTGAACGCGCGGACGCTTCTGACGTAGAACGGGTCCTGGACCTGCTCGGGATCCGCGACCTGAGTGCGAGCTATCTCGCGCAGTTGAGTGCCGGTCAGAAGAAGCGCGTCTCGATCGCGCGCGTTTTCCTCCGCCCGAGGGACATCTATCTGCTGGACGAACCGACCGCCAACCTCGACCCAAAACTGGCCCGCGAGATCCGAACTCTCGTGCTCGCGTTAAGTCAGGAGAAGGTCGTCCTATACTCGTCTCACAATCTGTTCGAAGCGCGAGAGATCGGTCGATTCGTGATCGCGATCAAAGCGGGGCGCATCTCCATGTTCGATCGGATCGAAAATGTACGGGGTACGCGCTATCTTGTAGGCCTCCGAGTAATCGAACCCCATCCGGCGCTGGAGGGCCTGCGGCGCCAAGGAGACTACTACCTTCGAGAACTCCCCGGCCCCGCGGAGGTCCCTACGCTCATTCGGGAACTCGAGTCCCAAGGCGTAAAGCTTCGGGAAGTGCGGGAGATGGACAACCCGCTCGAGGACCTGTTTACCTGAGGGCGCACGGGAGGGACGGACCTAACCAAAGCTCGGCGTCGCCCTCCTCCCGATTTGCAGCGCACCCTCCGCGGCGATTCCGGCGGAGCCGTCCCCTGCGACAATGTATCTATGCCGCGTCGATTCCCTCGTCCGAGGCGCGGAGCCTCTCGGCCGATGAACCGCGACGACAAGGATGTCCCCCCCGAGCACCTTCAACAGTTCGAGCGGGCCCGGAAGGCCGCACTCGAAAATCCGGAACGCAGCGACGTCAACGACCCCCATTCCGCCCGCGCCTGGGAGATGGACCCGACACATCGAGGCCGCTTCTCAGCGTCGCGTGGGATCCCCTCGACGCGTTTCGAGGAGCCCCTTCTACCTGCGTCAGATGCATTGGCTCATCGTAAACTCGGATCGATCGGAATGATTGTCGCGGGTGTGTTGATTGCGGGCGTGACAGTTGTTCTGGCGAACGGAGTGCCCGGCACTCTACTGATCTTCGGATGTACCTTCGGGGGGTTGATGGCTGGGATCGGATCTGTCTCATACTGGTGGCTCGTGCATCAGGGGCAGCCAGCGGCCGACCGCGGGCTCCTCTACGAATTCGAGTAACGGGGAAGGCGCCTTACGTCGGGACCTCGGGGGCGTCCGGAACGACCGAGGTCGGCTCGGTCCGATTGTGTTCAAACTGGGTTGAACCCACTAAGAGCAGACGTCCCAACGTGCAACGGTACGCGGTCGTGGAGTTGAGATTCCCACCGCGGCAACAGAAACATCCGAGTAGGCAGGTTCAAATCGACCTGCCAACTAGGCAGAGTCCCGAGAGGGAAAGGCTGAGGTAACAACGATGGCGATGAAGACACAGTTGGCGACATTGATTCCAATTCGAAACATGACCCGAGGGATTCGATTTTACACAAAGACTCTGGGCGCTAAGCTCAGCTTCCGGGGCACAGGTTCCATGAGGAATTTTTGGGCCTCCCTGCAACTCGGCGGTTCCGAGATTTGGTTGATTTCCCCTTCGAAGCACGAGAAGCGTACGTTGGCCTACACGACCCTCGTGGTCAAGAACATTCGATCGACGGTGAAGCAACTGGCCCGCAGCCGGGTCAAGTTCACTCGCCCCGAGCGGATGAACAGCGAGACCCGAATCGAGGGGCCGATCGCGTTCGAGCCGTTTGGAGCCGCGGCGTTCTTTAAGGACACGGAAGGAAATCTGCTCATGCTCTGGCAGCCCGCCGCGGGGATGTAAGAGCGGACCCGACAGGTCCGAGGGCCGGATACCGTCGGATCTGGCCCTCGGGCAGGGGACTCGTCATGGTCCGGAACGCGGGAAGAGTCACACGCTTCGTTGTGATGGCGACGCTACAGGCCGCCCGTGCGCGGCTCCTCGGACTTAGCGAGTCGTCTGCGTATTCATGGGGGCTAAATCGGGCAATCTTCTATGCGGCAGCGAAGCGGGGGTTCTCCGAGGGCCCGAGCCGGGAAGCGGGCCAGCCCACGGAACCCGAGCGAGCCCGCGCTCTCGAGTACTTCCGGCTCGGAAGTGACGAGGCTCAGAGGGTTCCCGGAGGCGGAGATCCGTTGTTCACGATCGGTGATCAGATTCAGACCCCAGACCGGTTCGAGCGGGATGTAAAATCACGATTCGGCACGCAAGCCAATTTCCTTGCGGCGTGGGAAGAAGCTACCAGGATCCTTCGCGAATTCGATCGATCTGTTCTAGAGTCCGGCCCTCGTTTCTACGAGTCGGTTTATAAGCCCCGTCGGGACGACCTATCGGATACCTGGACCGAGAAGTACTCGCCTCCGAAAGAATCGACGACGAAGAGACCGGCTCGGCCGAAGCGGGCGGGGTGACTCGCGACAGAATTTTCGCTGGAAGAGAGGGGAGGGCCCCCCGACGGGCTCAACTGGTTGAGGAGCGATGCAACGGTTCGCGATGTAACTTGGGCAGACGGGCCGCAGAGGCCTCCGAATGCAGGGCATTGAGACCGGCCGACGATCAGTTACGCGACGATCTCTCTAGCGATTCCGCAGTAATGGGTGGCTATGGTTGCCGCTACAGCCTCTACCGATGCGCGTAAGAGCGTGGAGACATTACCCGAATGGCGACAGGAGTCTGCTGACCTTGAGGCGTGGCCTCCCGGGCATTGAGGGTGTCGTGATCCTGTGCCTACTGGCGGTACTTCTTACCTCTGGAAATTTCGTCAGCTCCACCGGCAGCTCTGGGCGCGACTCAGGCATGTCTCGGCCGGTAGGCGTGTCCCCGACCCGTCAGTCTGAAACAGATCACGTGACCGTCCCGGCTGCCTCTGAGCGCGGGTCGACTGGACGATTGCCGGAAGGACCGGCATCCCTTGATCTACCCGGACATTCGCGGCCGCTGACCTCGGTGCGAAAGACGCTGGTAATCGGAAACAACACCCTTCTTCCCGGAAATTATCCGGCAGCCGACGGAGTGGCGCCCGACTCGACCGCGTACGATTCCGGTCAGGACGAGCTGTTCATCGCAACCCAATCAGACTTTGTGTTGGTCGCTTCGGTCACGACAGGGAGGGTGTTAACCGAAATCCCAGTATCGGGCCCGGCAACCGCTGTTGCGTACGACAATGAATCCGGGGAAGTGTTCGTCGCCATCGGATCGGTGCTTCCTCTCGGCGTTCCCACGCATACCGGAAACGTCAGTGTTGTCAATGACACGAGCGATACGATCGTCGCCCAGATACCGCTCGGATACCGGCCTTCGGGGCTCGCTGTCGATACCGCCCTGAACGAGGTCTTCGTCACTGGATCGGGGTCATACGTATCCGTAATCTCGGCTGCTACCGATTCGATCGTCTCCTCGGTAATCGCCTCGGAAGGACTTGATCCATTCACTAACGCGCCCGTGTATGACCCGGCGCGCGCCGAGGTCTGGGTTATCGCGAGCACCAATCTGATCGGGGGATTCGTTCTCGAGGCAATCGATGATGCAACGAATCTGATCGTGGTCTCGAACTACAATATCTACGGACTGGGATACGACGGAGAGATTGCCTACGATCGTGCCGCGGGCGAGCTATTCGTACCGGGTGAATTCGGACTCCAGGTCGTTGATGACTCAAATGGTCATTTGATCACGACTCTGCGTGCCGGAGGGGAACCCCTAGCGGCGGTCTACGATCCGTCGACCGCCGAAGTGTTCGTTGCCGACGGCAACTCGAACACCACGACCGTCATCGCGACGGGAAACAATACCGCCGTAGCAAATGTTTCCACGGGGGGAAGTACGCCGTTTTGGGCGACCTATGTCCCGGGACATTCCGAAGTGTTCTTTCCAAACTACGGCTCCGATTCCGTGGTGGCGATCTCCGACACTACGTTTCTTGCGGTAGCGGCCGTCCAGACCGGCCCCGGGCCCTCCGGCGTGGCCCTGGCGAGCGCGATGGGGGATCTGATCGTTACCGATGGTTATCTCAACCAGGTGTACGTTGTCTCGGATTCCACTGACCTCATAGTCGCCACGATCCCCGTCGGAATCTCCCCCAACGAGGCGGTCTTCGATAGTCGAACCGACCAGGCATTCGTCACGAATACCTACTCCAACAACCTAAGTGTGATCTCCCTGGCCGATGATTCCGTGGTTCGGTCACTTCCCGCGGGAATCGCCCCGTTCGGAGTGGCGATGAATCCCGCGCTGGGTGAAATATACGTGGTAGCCGAGGGCAATTCGATAGGCCCGGGTAGTGTCCTGGTGTTCTCTGACTCCACCGACTCGCTCCTTGCGACTATCCCCGTAGAGGGCGGCTCGGACGCAATCGCTTTCGATAGCGGAACGAACGAACTCTTCGTGACGAGTCCGTACTCGGAGAGTGTGCAGGTGATCTCGGCAGTCACGCTCGATGTTCTCGGCAGCGTCTCGGTGGGAGGCCAGCCCTCCAGCCTGACCTACGACCCTGCGCAGGGCGAACTGTTCGTCGCGAATTTCGTCGGCGATTCGGTGAGCGTGATTTGTGATGGCAGTCTTCCGTGCGGCCCGCGGGATGCGGTGATAGCGACAATCTCCGTGGGGGATTTCCCCGATGCGATCGCCTACGATAGCCTCGGAGGATCCATCATCGTGGCTAATTCTGCCTCGGGTAGCGCCGACGTGATTTCCACTCATAACGACACAGTCGTAGAATCGATCACTGTCGGGGAGTCCCCGGAGGGTGTGGCGTGCGATGGCAATTCGGGGGTCATCTACGTTTCCAACACTTACCAAGGGACCCTCTCGATCCTTTCGGCTCCACCGACCTATCTTGTAAGCTTCGAAGAATTCAACTTGCCGCCCTCCAAGAGCTGGGCGGTGTGGTTCGACGGAACGGAGCAGATATCGAGCTCGCCCACCATCGCCATGGCCGTTCCGAACGGAACCTATCCTTACCTGATTCAGAGCGAAGGCGGATATCGAGTCTCCCGAGCCTACCCCTTCGGCTCGCTGACCGTCGCCGGAGGCGCCGTGGGCGAGACGATCCCGTTCGTCCGCGGAGCGACGTACACTCTCACCTTCCACGAGCATGGTCTTGGGCGAGGGACTCGCTGGTGTGTTTCCCTAATCTCATTTAGTTGTTCGACCACTGGCCGGGTCTCATTTCCACATCTTACGCCGGCAACCTACGCTTTCTCGATCGGCACCGTCGGTGCCCTGTCCACTCACTTTATCTCGAAGGGCCTCTCGTTCGGTAGCATCGGATCCGCCGGGCTGTTGTTGCATGCCGTTACGATCCAAGTCAGATTCGAATACTTCGTAGCATTCACCGAAACGGGCCTACCGAGCGGGACCTCGTGGACGATCCACATCGATGGATTGACCTGGAACGCGGTCTATTCGACCATCGTCGTCGATCTGATGAACGGCTCGTATGCCTTTCGAATTCCGCCGGTGACTGGATACACTGCAGCACCGACCCATGGCTACGCGGTGGTCTTCGGGTCAAATCTGAACCTCTCCGTGCGTTTCACGTAAGCAGGGCCCCCCACGGGAGCCAGTGGCGGGGCTCCGGAGGCCGGGGTGCAATACCCATTGCGCCCACGTCCGAAATCGGACCTACCTCCTATCAGCCGACCGTTCTCCGAGGTCGGAGGGGGGGGCTACAATTCGAGATTGGCGGCGATGTCCACGACCCGAGATACGGGCATCTAGCCGGCTAACCGTCGCGCGACTATCGGTGCATCGGGACTGATGTTGCGGCGAGATTGGTGCCTAGGTTAAAGAACCCCAATTCGAGTATTGAGAAGTACACTCATGTCCCGCCCCTCCACTCCCCTCACAAAGCTCACGTTTTGGGTGCGAGTGAAAGATCTCGATTTCTGGGCAACTCTGACGATCGTATCGGCCATTGGATTATTCCTTGTACTCGTATTTGCCGGATTTGTCGTATACACCATTACTTCTGGCTTCACCGGAACGGGGACAGGATCCGGTATCGAACTCAAGATATCAGACCTGGCACGTCCGGACGGCGGCTCGGCCGGGTGCCGGGCGGAGTTCGGGGAACTATGCTACAGGTTCCAACTCTCAGTGTCGGGATCCTGGACACCCAGTTTCTTGGTCGTCTCCGATCTCTATTTGAGCGTCAGGGCAACCGAGGGTGTCTCTGGGTACGGGAGTCCCGTCACCCTGCCTAAAGATGCCTCAGTCCACTTTCTAAACTCAAATGGAGTAGTCATAGCCAATGCGACGTGGATTAACGCCACTTGGACCGGTCACTCCAATTGGCCGGTTTCGCCGCAGGTCACCATAGTCCTCGACACAGGACTTACGTCGGACCCGCTCTCCGGGGACACCCTCTGGATTAACATTGCCGACCCCGGCGAGACAGGCCCGGCGGTGATAGAGCTGACCTAACCCCGTTCGACCCATCCGGCCAAAATCGACCCGGGGTAATGCCCGGCTCTCGCGGGGTCGACCAAATCGATGACGCGTCCGGTCAGTCTACTTCTGGTGCTGGAGAACCTTTTCGCCTTGTAACCAGACCACGTCAGGACGGAATCCAAATCTTCGATTGATCGTAATTATCCGTTCGTTTGACGAATCGTTACCCGTCACCAGGTATCGGTAGCCACGGGAGGCTGCGTACATGGTCGCCCTCCGTTTGAGCTCCGTAGCGATCCCGCGCCCTCGGAACTCGGGGAGCGTCCCGGTGTAGCCTACTTTCACGGTATCGAGGCGGGCGAGGTCTTTCTCTAGGCTGCTCATCCCGACCACCTGCTTCCCCTTGCATGCGAGGAAGAATCCCTCGGGGACCGCTCCGGGCGATTCGATATCGATCGCCACGAATTCTTCGAACGAGAATGGGTGGAAGTTCCCGAGGCGGGGAATATCGGCGCCGGATGCCCGGGTAAGATCATAGACGCTCCGTCGGATTTCGGGGGAGTCCGCTCCCTCCTCCGCCAAGGTAGTAAGACGAAGCCCTTCGAGACGCGGCGACGAGGAACCATCACGCACGTTCGACAGGTCGAGCTCCATTAGGTCAATGCGTGACTCCCAGATCTTCCGCCGGACCGTGAATCCTCGCCGATCGAGGAATCGGACCCCGTCGGGGTAGCTCTCGCACGTCGCGGCCCAGAGCCCCAGGGCGTGCCTCGATCGCGCTTCGGCCTCAATCTGGGCATACAACCCGGCACCGATTCCCCTTCTCCGGTGGCCGGGTGCGACGGCCACCCAAATCCAATACCGGTCGGGGTCGAAGTTGAACGAAGGCTGCGCCAACGATCCGTAGGCGACGACTAGGCCCGTCGCGCGCTGCTCTACCGCGAACCGGAGGTTTGCGTGCGAGGGGTCTAGTCTCAATATCTCATCCCAGTGGCGGAGCTCCGGCACCGTCGGCGCGTGCGCGGCGTCGAATTCGCGATGGATCCGCGCCTCGGCTTCGAAATCGGCGTCCACGGCGGGACGAATCGAGTAGGCTTGGTCCATGGAGGGTCGGAGGCTGGGAGTCCGGGGAGGGTCAAAGAGCTGTGGTTCCTCGCGGGACAGAGTTGGGCTCTGGCAGGGAGTGCCCCTCAGCGGACGCCCCCTCTTTGAGCCGGCTCACCGCGGGACGAGCACCGGTGGGGGCGTCTTCCCGACGCCGCCGAGGTCAGCGGTTCGCCGGTCGTGACTTCTTGAAATCGCGCTCGAGGGCCTTTCGGAAGTGGCCCCAGTCCTTCTCGACTGAGCGAGCCCACGGAGCCGCTTTGGGATTCTTGCCCCCGATTTCCGAAGGACGACGCCGTCCTTTCAGTACAAGTTGAGTGCGGCCCCCGGAAAGTTTGGAGAGTCGGTAGTCGAGAGAGTACGCACGGTGGCTCCCAATTGAGTCGGAGTGCCAGCGCTTGGGGGGCGAGAGCCGTACCACATGGCGAGACCAGAACCAGCCGCCTTTCGAGTCCTCCAGGTCCTCATAGATTACTTCGCGAGGAGTTCGACTCAGAATCCGTCGGGAGTACTTTCCTCCCTCCAGTTTGGCATCCTGGGTGCTGTAATCGGTGCACCACTCGAAGACGAATTTCAGGGGGGCGTCGAAAATCACTCGAGCTTCATACTTCGGTGCGGGCCATTTGGTGGATGCCATGGAGGACCTCCCGGTTCGAGTCGACCCATTCCACGTTCCTTGAATAGCTGTCGGAGTGCATTATCGATTATCCAGGATTGCACAAATACTCGCCAGGGGTAAATCCAAGGCGCGGCGCCGGGGCGCCTTCCCTCGCCCCGATGGGTACAATGTCAATTTAACTGAGTCAGAGCCGATTCGGCGGTTTATCCTACCACGGTCGCCGAGTCCCCCCAGACTTCCGCCAGTACGCGGATTCCGGGGGTTACCAAACGACGCGCAAATGCTCGATCATGGAGAACACAGGATCGTTCGAGATGACAGGAATTCTTCGGGCCAGCGCATCCGCGGCAATCATTCGATTGTGCATCTCTGGGATTGGGAGATCGACAAATGCTTCCCAGGCACGAGGGGACATGGCCGAGATTGACAGGTAGGGCGAGGCTCGGAGATTATGAATGACCTCACGAATCGAGGTCTCTGACTGGACCCCCGGAATCCTCCCCTTTAGCGAGAGATGTACAAACTCTGCGAGCGCAATCTCGGGAAGTAGCAGGTGTCCGTCACCTCCCTCGGCCTCCCGGAAGATTCGGGCGGGTCTGGGTGGCAGGGTGTCGTCGAGGTGCTTGGCGAGCGCCATTGTATCGACGACATAGTCCGTCACAGTTTCCACTCCGCCCTCAGTCGAATAAGATCCTTCTCGAGTTTCTTTGAGTCCAACTTTCCCTTCAGGAACCCTCGCAGTGTGGACCGCCCGTGGCGAATCAGGATTCCTTCCGGCGAGTCCAGGACAAGGGCCAATTCGCCCTCGGCCAAATGGTGTCGGTCCCGAAGTTCTTTGGGCAGGGTCACCTGGCCCTTCGAGCTGATAGTGACAGAGTGGGCCATGATCAGAAGAAACCGGTTCGACTATATGCCCTTTACTTTGAGTAAAGAAAGTGGAATGACGGCTGATCTGGGACTTTGCGCCGCCGCAATCGGCCCCGGTGAGGTGCGGTGGGGACCTTCCGGGTTCAATGTCAGTTGGACACATAGTTCTGCCATTTCGGTTTTCCAGCCTTCAGTATGATTGTCGACCAATCTCATCGAGTCCGGCGTTATCTTCTCAGACGATGTAACCTTCCCGAGGTTCCTTGCGAGCCCGGATCGGAGTTCGCTCGATGGGAGTAGGAATGAAGACGCGGGCTCATGATGCGGAGCTCTGCGCCATCATCGGCGTCATCATCGGGTTGGGGGCCATCCTTGTCTTCGCGACGATTCCGATTGCCAGCCCATTCGCCGGGACCACGTCGACGGCCGGCTGCACCTTCTGCGGGCCGGCCTATTCCGTTTACATCTATCTCGAGGCGGGGAAAGGCGCACCCGTCCAGTTTTCCTGGAACGTGGTGAGCAGCTCTGCATCGGTGAATCTGATCGTTTACGACGGTGGAACCTTCTGTGGGGAACGAGGAACCGATGGGAGCTGCTCGTTCACATCGCTGGGCGGGGGATTCCAAATCGTATTCTCGGACGAAAATAACAGCGATGGCGCCGTTCCGATCCACTACGATGGGTCCATTTCTTCGCCCCTCTTATGATCGTTCTCTTGATCCCTACTTATCCTGTCTTGGGTCGTCCCCGGAGAATCCCGACTGGGACCATCCGGGTCGATGACCCGGCTTATCACTCGAAGTTCCTTACCGCTCTCTCGACCGTCACCAACGGAGGGGGAAGTTGACCGCAAGCGTCCAGACCACTGATCCGGTCAAACCCGCCTCGACCACCCCTACCGCGGACTCATCGACTCCTTCCCGCGAGAACTCGCCTCCGGCGAGTTCGGGTTGGCGACGGGCGGGGAGCATCGCAAAATTTCTCGGCATCGCTCTCATCGGGTTTGGGGTAATCGCGATCGGGCTTGCCGAAAATGCAGCGAGTCAGAACAACGGCCAGGCGGTCTCGAACGACTTCACGCTGACGTTCATTCTGGGAGGAGTCGGGGTCATAGTGTTGGGACTTGGATTCCTGCTCGCGGCGTTAGACCGTCCATAGCCCTTTGCTCCGACCCATCCTGATCGAGACTTAGTGGAGGCTAGTTCTGCGAGGCTCTCGCTCAACGTTTCGGGCGACCGGACAACCGGAGTACAAGTCGCAAAGGGTTCAATCCTGATTGAGCCCTGAGATAGGAAGTCGGAAGAGCGGGGCGAGAGGAACTTCGAAGAACGCAGGATCGGCGCTTTCTTCTCGACCACCGTATCTCACGACGGTTTTGCACGACGCTTATCACCCGACGGCGAATGCACTCGGCGTTGAGCTTTTGGCGAAGGGGGAGAAAATGATTTCGCGCGCGGCTCGCGGTCGTTCGGGCGCGTCCTCGTGGACTACGATCCCGCTCATCGCGATCCTGCTATTCGTCCTCACTTCACCCGGTCTCCTGCAAGTTCACACCGAAGCGAATTCGGCGATCGTGCCTGCGCGCCCCGGCCCCCTGCCCGCCCAGCAGGTCGGATCGCCGGAGCTCGGCACTAGCCAAGCGCATCCAGCGACGGTGAACGGAACCTGGACGAACGTCACCGGAACAGCGGGTGTCGGCCCTTCGCCTCGAGCGTTTCAGTACGAGGCCTACTACCCACCGTCTCAATCCATTCTACTTTGGGGTGGCTACTTCGGTTTCGGCGGCAACTACGAGTATCGGGACATGTGGCAGTACAGCCAAGGCTCCTGGACGCAGCTTTCTGCGGGAACAGGACCGACCGCGCGGGTCTCTGGGAGCATGGTGTGGGATGCGGCCGACCACTACCTGTTGATGTTCGGCGGGCGAAACAACACTCAGGAGTTCAATGACACCTGGGTCTACAACCAGAGCGGATGGAAAAACCTCTCTGCGTCGCACGCGCCGTCCCCCCGAGATGGATTCGGCTTAGTCTATGACGCGGCGGCGGGCGAGGTCCTGCTCTTCGGCGGTCGCAGCGGAAACATTCCCCCGGGAGAGGGTGTTCCGGATACGTTCTACAACGACACCTGGACCTACCACGCGGGGGTTTGGACGAATATCACCGCTAGTGCGGGAGCCCCGCCTCCCGCGGCGTACCGTCTCGACCAGATGGTGTACGACGCGGCGGATGGCTACGTTCTGCTGACGGGCGGGATCGACCTGAACCAACTCAGTTGTGGGCTCGAGTACGGCGCCGTCTGGATGTTCGCGGACGGGCACTGGTCGGAGAGGGCAGGCACCAGCCCCGCTCCCTCCGCGGGCCGAGGGTCACTCTGGTACGACAACGAAACCGGGCGCACCTACTACTACGAAAGCGAGGAGAATCTAACCACGGGCTGCACGACCTGGAGCAACGAGGTCTGGTCGTACTCCGGTGGAATCTGGCACCAGATCTATCCGGGCGTCACACCGGCGCCGCTCCCTCGACTGAATGCGCCGGTCGTAGACGATCAACGGAACGGAGAACAACTCCTCTTCGGAGGTTCAGGCCAAGTCTATGCCCAATACTTTGGAGACGCGTGGGTTTTCAACCCGGCCGGAAACGGTACGGCGTACGGTCTTCGGTTCAGCGAATCCGGACTTCCGGCCGGGACCTCCTGGTCGGTGACGGTGAACGGAGTTCAGGAAAACTCCACGGCTAACACTCTCGATTTCAGCGAAACAAACGGGACCTACGACTACACGGTAGCGGACATTCCTGGCTGGCACCAGGCGAGTCTCCCGTACCATGGGGAGGTCACGATCGCCGGCGGCCCCGTGATCGAGACTTCGCTCGCTTTCGCCCGTGTAACCTATATCGTGTCGTTCGAGGAACTAGGACTCCCGAGCGGAACCGAATGGGCGGTCACACTGAACGGGACTCTCTTGAGTAGCAGCAGCTCCTCCGTAACCGCGGTCGAACCGAATGGTTCGTACAGCTACTCGATCTCGAGCATCCCGGGTTGGAAACAATCGACCCAACCTCCTACCGGAAGCGTTCTTGTCGCCGGAAGCTCGGTGACGGAAGATCTCGCCTACACTGCGGTAACCTACTCCGTGACATTCGCCGTCAGTGGCCTTCCCACCGGCGCATTCTGGTGGGTCGACATCGGCGGAAACGTCGTGAGTTCGAGCGGACCGTCCCTCAGCTTCGAAGAGCCAAATGGAACGTACAGCTTCACGGCCTCCACGGCCGGATTTGGAAATGTCACTGGACGCGTGACCGTGGACGGGATCGCGCCGGCTCCCGAGCCCGTAACGTTCACGGCGAGCTCGAGTCATCCCGCCGAGCTCTCGCCTCTGGAATACGCGCTGATCGGGGTCGTGGTAGCGCTAGCTGCGATCTGTGTCGCTCTCGTACTCAGCCGCCGGAAAGACCCCGGTGTGCCGGGGAGTCACAGCCCCCCGCCGCCCTGATCGCCCAAGGGATGCCCGGAAGGTTCAATCTCAGTTGCACACAGTTTCAGCCGCAGGGCGCCGTAAGGCTGCAGATCCCCCCTCGCGCCGATCGACGATACCTCGCCTCGCTTCACCTTCCAGGGGGGATTGAACTCTGATGTATTATATAATATGTAGAATGTCATATGTGAAATGACGCTGGTGCAGGCTCAGATTCCCGAATCAGAGTATCGACTTCTTCGGCAACGTGCGGCTGCCACCGGCGAGCCGATGAAGGAGGTAGTCCGCCGTGCCTTGCACGCCTATCTCGCTGATGAGAAGGTTGATCCCCATGCCGCGATTTTCAAGCTATTCCCGCTCGGCGCGAGCGGGCGGAAGGGCCACCGTACCGCAGAGCATCATGACGACGAGCTGTACGGGCGCTCACGATGATCTTTGTTGACACCAGCGCTTGGCTTGCGCTGGCCGACGCTAAGGACCGCGTCCACCCTCGAGCCGTCGGCTTCCAGCGAAGACTCATGGAGGGTGAATTTGGAAAGATGGTCACAACGAATTATGTGGTTGCCGAGACGGTTACAATCACCCGGCGACGCCTCGGAGTAGGGCCGGCGATAGCGTTCGCGAACGAAGTGCGCGGAGGCGGTGAAATCCAGGTCTTCTGGATCGAACCTGTCCACCACCATGAGGCGGTTGATTTGATGGCCGTTCACGAGGACAAGAACTGGAGTCTCACAGACTGCACCAGCTTCGTCGTAATGCGCGCGCTCGGAATGCGCGACGCATTTGCCTTTGATCAGGATTTTGTCCAGGCGGGATTCTCGGTTCAACCCACATGAAAATCACAAGCCGGCAATCAGGTCATCACTTTTCTCCGAGCCCAATCCAGAATCCTCCCTGGGTTCAATCTTGATTGGGCGTGTGGCTGGAATTGCTTCCAACGTTCGGCCTCCTGCCGGACTTGCCGTCGCGGAGTGAATCTCGCGAACCAGCAAACCTTTGAGCCTTAGGCCCAAAACAGGGTTCCGAAGGCCTCCTTTTCCCTCCATCGGTTATGGCCCGGAGGACCCAGACCAATGACGGCGATAGGCGACCACGCAGGAACCGCTGACAGTGAATACAATCGACTGCCCGAAATGACCTACTATGTGCTCGGACTATACCGACGGATGCCGCACCGATCGTCGGTCTCAGATCAGGATGCCGAGCAACTTCAACAGGGTCACATGGGTCACCTCCGCCGACTCACGGAGACAGGGGAACTGATCACGGCGGGCCCGTTCGAAGGAGATGGTGACTACAGGGGGCTCATGATTTTCTCGAGGGCCTCGATCGAACAGGCTCGTAAGCTCTTGGAGGAAGATCCGGCGATCAAGCAGGGCCGACTCGTGATCGACCTATTCACCTGGTTCGGTCCGGCTGGTCTCAAAGTCGTACCCCCGGCTCACTGAGGGCGTCCCTCACAACCGGAGTGATTCCCCTCATTCGCTGGCTCGCGATTGTGGAGGACGGAAATCATTCCGTCAAATTGTAGATTAGTCCGTTGGGGTCCTGAACATAACATCTCGGGACCTCGGGCTCGTCCTTCAGCACCTGGCAGCCGTCCTTCACGAGCCGAGCCCTGGCATCTCTGACGCTGTTGACCGTTACCTCGAGAACCGGGCCCAACTCCGGCCCACGTTCGATAAACAGGTTGATGTTTTCTCCGTGGAGTGTTAGCATATTCGGCTGCTTCCCGGTGATTGAAAATCCCAGGTTTCGAACGTAGAATTGCGCGGCCTTTTTCGGATCGAGAGATTGGATCAGAATGTCCGTGCCAAACGTGTTTGACATGTTCATCACCTTGACGAGTGGGGAGCCAGAATTCGCTTAACAAGTTTCACCGAACGTCGTTCGAGCCGAAGGGCCGCGGTCCTTGATTCGGATTGAGCAACGAACGGACAGTTGTCCCGGTCAGTTCCGGGGTAAGGAAGTTCGCGGGAGACCAGCCGCATGTGGCGGGAGTAGGGTCAGAGTATCGACGAATAGTACGTTCCTGTAATCTCGACCAACTGACCCGAAGCGAGGGCGGGAGACCCCGGGTAATCGCACGCCGTCACGTTTAGCAGACCGCCCCGGCCGACGAGCAACCAGGCGGTTCCGCCGGAACTGTTGTACGCGCCGTAGATCGTGTCGTTCCCCCCTCCTGCCAGGACGCGGCCAGTTGAGGGGGCCCCCGGTAGAAACACCAGTCCAATTGGGTACTCATCCGATGCCTTCCAGTGGAGGGAGACCTCTGAAAACGCCGGCAACGAGACTCCATGCGCCTCATAGGCGGAGCCGCAGACTCCGACCGAGAAGGACACCCCCATTGGGTGGGAGACGGGGAGGCTGTAGAGCCCCAGCACCGCGGTCGCGGCGATTACGACGACCGCCGAGGACAGCAGTACCCCGAACCAGCGCCGCCGGCGTGTCGGGGGATACAGCATCGGATCTCTCAGGTCGTCGTCCTCCCTCTTCCGATACGGTTGAGAGTAAAGGACGAGGGCGGCCCCCAACGCCATGAATACAATCCCGAGAATCAGTATGCCCCAAACCATTCCCAAGGCGCTCGGTCCTACGGGGAGGCCCGAGTGTTCAAGATTCGAAAGTACTGCCGACGAACCGATCTGTTGGCCCACCAGGCCGGTGACGAGGCCGATGCCGAATAGAGCGAACCCGGCAGCAGCCGCCAATCCGCCTCGCATCCAGGTGACATACTCCTTCATTTCGGCCTCAACCTCTACACATCCAAGGGAGGGCGCGTCGGCGCCGACCGGAGAGCCCATAGCGCGATGCTCGCGATGGCGATTCCCGCGACGGCGGTCCCGATAAACCAGTACTCCAGCTGAACGAGCGAGGAACCTGCAGGCTGGATCGTTAGGTTCAGGAAGTTCGAGGTCGTAAGATGTCCATCGGTCCAGTTTACGATGGCTACGGCGGTCGCCTCGCCGAGGCGGTAGTACGGGTGTTCCACAACGAAATTGACCGTCCCGGGGCCTCCTTCACAAGACGGTTCTCGGACCGGACCGCTGCTGAGATTGTAACCGTCACCGAAGTTTACCAGGATTTGACGGATGGTTTCGTTCGCGTGAGCTCCACTACTCGCACAAGAAACTCCGGTGATTGTAAGATCAAGGTGCGCCGAGGCGCCCTCGGCGAACTGGGTGCTGTTGGCGGTCAGGGTGGCGGTTTGGGCAATCCGGGAAGTCGCCGAGAATCCCTCCAGCGTACCGAACTCTAGATTGAACTGTGGCACCCCAGCGCTGGCGGGGGAGGCCATAGATAGGGCGGCGGCAAAAATCGCCAGAGCTGCTGCGCACGCCGTGACCTTGCGCAGACCCATCTCCATTCCGATGTCGAGCAGCGTTTCTCTCGGCACCCCACCCTCGGAATATGTCGAGGGGAAGAATGAACTCAGGGGCTTAATCATTACTGAAGGGCTCCGTGGGTTCAATTGTTGTTGAACTTACTTTAATGCCAATCTGCAAGGTAAGTCAAGTACGTCGGCGAAGTACCATTGGCAATGGCTGGTTCTGCGAGAGCCCTTGTGCATTGTTTCCGATGCGTCTACACTTGGCGGCCTCGGGGCCATCGAGTCCGGATTTGCCCCCGTTGCAAGTCCAAGCTTTGGAACGTTCCACGAATCAAACCCAAGTCAATGCGACCAACCGGTCTCGGTACGGATAAGATAATCCAGCCCCATATTCGGAGGATTCGTCCACTTGCCGCTCGATTTGAAGTAAGTCGAATCAGGGTCTTTGGTTCCGTGGCCCGCGGAGAGGCGACCGCGGTAAGCGATGTGGATCTTCTCTTTGAATCGGAAACTCCCTTGGGCTTGCTGCGGCGAGCGGAGTTTAAGGAAGAGCTCGAGACCATTCTAGGTCGCAGCGTCGACCTGTGTAGGGAGGAGTCCCTGAAGTGGTACGTTCGAGCCCAAGCCCTCGCGGATGCCGTGGCCCTGTGACTCGGCCCATTGAGCCCGACCAGGGCCGAGTCGATGACATGCTCGACATGCTCCGGGATATTCGGGAACACCTGAGAGTTGGCTGGGAGATCTTCGCACGCGACCGAGACCTCCAGAAGGTTGTGGCGTACGACCTCATGATCATCGGGGAGGCGTCCTCGCGGGTACCGAAGCGGACCCAACGCCGGAACCCCTCGGTGCCGTGGTCGCATCTTGCGAACTTTCGGAACGAGCTCCTACACGAATACGGTGGTCTGAACCTGAAGGATACCTGGGATTTTGTCCAGACCGAGTTACGGGGCCTCGAGCGAAAATTGGCGAGAGTGCGCATCGAGTCGATTCCCCGGTGAAGCGAATGAGACTTTGATTGTCGCCCCGCTCTCGGGAGGTTTATCCCCTCTTGAGTGCGGATTTGGAAATTCCAGTCTGTGAGTCGTGACCCCCCTCGATAGCCGGGTGTTGGGTACAATGGCCGTTGAACACAGTTTTCGGCTCGAAGAACACCAAAACTACGCCAGTCCGGCTTTGAGTTTGCGCCCTTTCGGGTTCGACGAGGGCGATGTCACCTTCCTCTGCGATTGGGTTGCTCTGGAGAGGCGTAGGCAGAGACGATAGACCCGCCGTGCGTCGGCCGACCAGACAGCGGCCTGCGCCTTATCGGAAAAGAGATCGTCCGCGGTTTTTCCGATTCTCTCGTCTCCGTAGACCGCCAATTCTCGGTTGGCCGAAAGGATGGCGGATAGAGCGGCCATTCGTGGGATCTCCACCTGGAACCATCGGGGAAATTTCGAACGGCCCGCCTTAAGCGCCTCCGCTGGGTCGTGCCGCTTGGGATACTCGACTTCGAACAGACGTAGTGCGGCCTTGAGGGAGTGCTCGGTCGCCTCCTGGGAGAACCGCACTACTTCGGGCAGATTTCCTTCAGCCAACATCCGTTCGGCGGTGTCCAGCCGCGTGGAGGCTCGGCGAAGGAAGGATTCAGCACCCGGGACGAGGTTCACGACAGTACCTCTCCTTGGGATGGATCGTGCATTCCTAGGTCCCAGTACCGGAATCCTAGAGAGTCCCGTAATCTGACGGCGCCCCGCCGCCGGAGCTCCCCTCGGAGATTCGAGAGTGCAGAAGCAAGTGTACCGTCCCGATCCTCGAAGAGAATGGCGTCCTCGGTGGCATCGAGAAGTAGGGGCCCCGGATCGGTGAGCTCCTCCGGACGATACGGTATCAACTGCACAGCGTGGTACTCACCGCTCTGAACCCACTGCCGGAAAGCAATCGCTTCAGATACCGCCCGAACGGAACCCAGCTCCTCGATCCACCGAGCCGGGCCGCCCGACGAAAAATCCGCTACCACGATTAGATCCAAGTCGCTCTCGGGTCGTTCCTCACCTCGCGCTGCCGATCCGAAGAGCGCCACCGAGTAGAGGCGATCTCCCAGCAGCTCCAGAAGCTGACCTACAGCCGTAGCCAGGGAAGGAAAGTAAGCACGATCCATTAGGGGGAGATCCCACCGGTTTACAAGTGCCGACTGGATGGCAGCCGGCGGAATCGCCACATACACCCCCTGGGAAACATGGCCGAGCCAACCCGCGCGAGCAAGTCTGGATAGAACCAGATTTGTTGAGGACGCCGACTCCGCCAGGAGGTCTCTTGCATCTCGGGCAGTGAAAGTCCGATGCCCAAACGACCGCGAAAGGTGGGCGTGGCGAATTCCGAGCCAGTCGGGGACCCAACGCATTGTCGAGTTAGTGTCCTATTGGTACATAATGGGTAGGTAGAAACCTACGCCTTCCGGGTGATTAGTCAGAGGTCCGAGTGCCCGAACCCAGGAGGGCGCTAACTATCGGGGCGAAGCCATGATGGACATTCTGGCCGTCGGAGTATGGCTCGAAACTGGCCCTCATCGATGTAGCGAGTGGCAACCTGGCCCGACCAAATCATGGCACTTGGGGACCACTGAACCAGGAACCACCATCCTAAGTTTAGTGGATAATCGATGGCTATTCCCCAGGCCGATGGACGGACGCGGATCAGCTGGTTCCACTCTACGGCCTCGCCCCCGATCCGGCCGAAGACCACTCCCCGATCTGAGACCCCCACAAGCAAGGGCTGGGCAATCCTTGCGACGAGGACGAGCCCTCCGCCCACTACGATCCCGCCGATTAGGAGAGAGGGCCACAGGGCAGAAAGCGACGCTGACCAGGATCGAATGAGCGCCGAAATGGCAACGTAAATCGCTGCGAGAAAGACCGCGGCGAGGGCGAGGCCCACCCATGGTAGATATCGGGGCCTAGTTCTCTTCACCCATTCGATTTGGAGCGGGTCGATTCGAGTCCAGCGATCTCCGTCCTGCCATCGTGGGAGGTAGAAGCTCATAGTCCGCGGAACCCCTCAGGCGCGCGCAGGGTTTCAGAGCAGATTACGATTCAAACACATTTCGTAGACGGGGACCATCGGGTTTTCACAGGGCGAGGGCACGCATTCCGCTAGGGTTCCGTGGGTTCAATGGATACTGAACCCAGGACGGCCGCACGCATCCGCGGGGTCCTTGGACAAAGCCCTCACGACAAAATGGTGCGATCGGCCGATTTGGCGGGCTTGAGGAGCGTAAACGCTCGTTACAGGACAAACCTAAGACGATTGTACGCTCCCCATCCGAGCAACGCAGCGCCTCCAAAGCTTAGGACGCCGGCGACGGGTGAATCATACCCGACGACGGCGACCAGACCTCCGACCAATAGGAGCATTCTTAACGCGGCAAGCAGTAGCCCGACGAGCAGGTAAGATCACCGGGGCCGGCCACAAGTTGAACCAGCTCCCGCTCGTCTCGGGAGGCTTCTCCTGTGCGCGCACAGGATCGGAGAGAGGCCGCTGAACGAAACAGAATCTGGCCCTTGCGTAGCCACTCTTTGAAGAGCTCCCCCCACGTCGTCTGGCAATCATCGAGCGGATTGACCGGGCGAACCATGCGGCGGTGATGACTTCCCCCAGTCCTAGGTCACGAAAGTCGATGCCTGTATTGCCGGCTCCCCGCAGAGCGTTAGACCGCGCCTCAAGGGGGTCCGTTCCGTGATCCGAGGGATTGCACCGGATCCTACGGAAGAGACCGGCTGTCGGATGCCGGGGCATGGCTACGAAGGTTCCGAGCACAAGGGGATGATCACGTGGCTTCGCCTCCAGAGCCGGCACGTCGATTTGTACTTCCGGCCCCCGACCATCGCGGACCACCGGAAGGAGCTCAAGGGCTACACGACGACGAAGTCAGCGGTCCAGCTGCCGCTAGAACGCCCGTCGCCGGGAGTCCTTATCCGGAATCTTGTTCGAGCCAGCCTTCGCAACATGTATGCGAGGGGAAGAAGGAAGGCGCGCACGAAGTGGCTAGCTGACGCCCTGACGGAGACAACCCACCCCATTGGAGCGGGAGTCGATTCCCTAAATGGGACGGTCCGCGGGAAAACCCTGGGAGGTTCACCTCAGGGTTCGGGGAGGCGAGGAGTCCCGAAACGCGAGAGAAGGGATCAGCTGTTCTTGCGGAAATCTGCCAGCAGGTCTTCGACCTCTTCGCGGCGAGCCCGAATCGTGAGGTACTCCTCATCTAGGCTCCCGCCGTACTCACCGAGGAGAACCGTCACCTGCTCCCCGATACGACGGCGCCACGCGGGGGTCGTCGGCCAGTGCTTTAGTTCCGCGAGTCGCTTCACGATCATGTCCTCCGGGCAAGCGACCCGGACCGCCCCGTGTGGCGTCTCAACAAGCAGCGACCGCTTCCGACTCCCACGGAACTCGCGGAGCAGGTCGATGTCGAGCCGGAGGTCCTCCCGGCGCCACACTCTGCCGTTCCGTCGGACGAAACCCCACGACTCGACCACATTCGGTGCCGAAGAGCGGTCCGTAATGATGTCGACGTCGAGCGACGGTTCCAGGCTAGGGGCGAGAAGGTAGATTGCCGACCCACCGACGATGATCGGCTCGGAATTTGTTGCTTTCCCGAGGAGGGCGCCGACGTACTGTATCCGCTCGACCTCGCTCGGCGCGGAGGCCATCGCGCGGTCGAACGTCGCACGGGAGATCCGCATTTACGAGTTCTTTCGGGAACGGCGGTCCTCCGGCATCCCGGGGAACTCCCCCTTCCCGACCGGCCGGGTCACTTCCTTTGCGATTCGAGCGGCGATCTTCGGGTTTGGCTGGTACTTCGATCGGTTGAACCATGCGAAACTTGGACGCGACCGAGACCGCTCCCGTCGGGCCATCTCCTCGGATGACCGGCCGATGTCCCCCGACCAGAGCACCCGCATCTTCTTCCGGAGGTAGGCCGCCGCATCCTCATCTAGCAGGATCCACGTCGAAGCGCCTTTCGGGTCCTCGCGTTCGGCTACCAAGCCGAGCGACTTGAGGCGGCGGAGCTCGCCGTAGACCTTTGATCGCGGGACTCGGGCGAGCCACGCAATCCGGTACGCCGTGAGCGGCTGCCGGGCGCTGGCGATAGGGGCCAACGTCCGAGCTCGATTGGCGCTTCCGATGAACCCCTCGACCTTTGGGTCAACGTCCAGGGGGGGGCGGGCTCGCATCGTCGGAGTACCCTCACCTGGAGTATTAGTCCCTTTCTAAGGGACTATCATACGGCCAGGGGTGGAAAGCCAAACACCCGGCGCCAGACGCCAACGCGGCGCAGTGAATCCAGGTTTGCGGTCGGAAGCGCTTCGGTCACACGGCCTGCCCCCGGGAGGAAGCCGAGAGGGGAGTCGTCGGGGAGTTTAGTTCCGATTCAGTCAAAATACTCCGGGAATCGAGCTGCCGCGACCCGGTTCAGAGGACGCAGCCCCCCCGTTACGCTACCTACCCCTTACCTACCCACTCCCGCATACACCGGTGTCGTAACTTGCACCCCGATGAAGAACCCTTGGTTCAAGTAAAGCGGAAATGATCCTGATTCGCCGAAGGGCCGAGATCTGGCCTAGAATGCTCAATGGACATTGAACCCGCGACACCGTCACGCTCAGGAGGGGTCCTTAGACAATTCCCTCGTTACAAAAGGATCCGATCTGCCAACTGAATGGCCTCTGAGTACACAACGGGCATTTTGCGTAAGGCCATTGCCGTGCTGGAAGGCTCACCCGGAACCTTCGCATTCACCGAGATCGGTTGGCACTCCTAGGGGCCGCCCTCGTACTCCTCGCGGAAGCCGGGGCCGGCAAGCCGTAGCAGCTCGCGGTATGCGGCGTCGGCCCTCTCCCACCCAATCTCGCCCTCGAGGTACGGGACGTCGATCTCCTCTCGGTTCTCGACGTACAGCGCGACGGCCTGGTCCATGAGTTCAGGTTTTCCATCCCGGCTCCAGAAGACCAGGCGGCGGACGATCAGGTCCTCGACTGCCGACACACTGACGGGGCCATAGTCCGTGACGATTTTCCGAAGGCGTCCTGATCGACCCGAACCAGTACTAGGAGATCGGTGGATTATGTCGATGACCAGCCCGAGATCTTCTCTTGTCCAGTAGACTCGTCCATCGGGGTCTTCTGCAGACGCGAAGCCCCACCGCCTCAGGATAGGCGCGATTCGCGCCTTATCGCCTACAACATCAATGTCTCCTGACGTGTACCGACCGTGGGAGTAGATCGAAATCGCGGAACCACCGGCGATAACGAGCCGAGAGCCCATGCCTGAGTTCTTCGCCAGCAACGCTCCGAGCGTCTGGATCTTGGCAGTCGGGTCCGCGATCGGGCCGAGTATCCCGTCGAACTCCGATTTAGACAGCATGGTCTGACGACCTCAGACCCATCCCGCGTAGCAACTCGTCCTTGAACGCCGAGCGCTGGAACCGCTCCGGCTCCCTTGGCTTCCACCCACGGGGCGGCTTTGCGTGCTCGGTATGCTGCAAGCGGTCGAAGAGAGTCTGCTGCTCCGGCACTCGGCGAGCCCGCTCCGCCAGCCAGTCGTTGGCCCACGCAACCCGAACGCGCTTCCGTAGGAGCGCGCGGACGTCCGGGTCGAGCAGGATCCACCCGGCCTTCCGCGCACCGACCAGCCCAGCCTTCTCGAGTCGGGCGACCTCCCGGTAGGCCTTCGGCATCGAGATACCCCCCACCTTTCCGATCCGGTAGGCGGTCATGGGGGCATGCGCACTGGCGAGGACCGCGAGGGTACGGACTCGCGTCTCGCTTCCGAACAGCGCGACGACGCCGGGGTCCAGCTCGGGCTCCACGACCGAAGCAGGTTGTTTCGGATTATTACCCCTTTGGGGTAACACACATGCGTTCTAGACGGTCGGCGAACCGGGCGTCACGACTCGGACGATAGCAACCGAAATCGATTCGGACCCATTTCGTAGCAATGCGACATTCGCGTTTCCACAGGGGGGAGCCGTACGTTCCGCGGAGACCCGTCTGTTCGCTGGCTCTTGTACACTATCGGCGTTCACCCGGGTTGGGGCTCTTGGACCCAGGTCGAGGTGACCGTCCTCCGCGCCCGCTCCTTGCAAGCTACTCCAACCAGATCGTCTCAGGACAATGTCGAAAGTGGGGGTCCCCGGTCAATAATCGGGAACGGGTCAGCCTCGCGGTCGCCAATATGAGCCCGTCGGCGAGCCCCGGCAGAGGAGCTCGTTGTTCTCGCGCGGACATCTGCAACTCTTCCCGAGCATGCGCACCCGCGAGTGCGATTTCATCGTCGATTGGGATAATCTGACTGGCTTCCCGGATAGCCCGAAACTGCCCGTCGATTACCAGATCAGGCACGCCGAGCCGCGTAAGTTTGGAGGCAATCTCGGCGAGGACTATGGAGGGACAAAGACAACTATCCGCTACTTCGAGTTGATTGCGTACACGCCGCCCAGGCGCGCCCCCCCGAATCAGTTCCAACCAAGCAAACGTATCAATCGTGAGTCTCAAGACGGTCCTCCTCAGAGAACGGAGTAACAACCCCCTTCCCACTGCCAAGCATCCGAGTCAGTGCGCGCGATCTCCGCTCGCGGATCAGCACACGAATGGTCTCGTCCGCGGTTCGAACATGGAAAGTTTCTTTGAGGCGATCCAGCTGCTGGAGCACGTCTCTGGAGACTCTGACCGAGGTTTCCGCCCTGCTCATCGAGGGATGCATGCGCGCATGCAGTATAAGGGTTAGCTCGCTCGTGGTAGCTGGACTTTGCTCCCGGAGCCGGACGCCGTAGGAAAGAGGTTCAAGGGGCATTGGACCCGGGACCGTCGCCGTCTGGGGGGGTGCTTAGACAGACTCCCCATCCCTCGGTTCGGCCAGTTTGAGTATCCGTAGTGCCGGTTTGGATCAACTGCCACTGCCATATCTGGTCGCGGAACGAGACGACCCCCGAATGACGGCGACCGAGGACTTGTTTACACCCATCCACAAGGCAACGCGCTCGATGATCTACAGTCTCAGCGGCCGGCTCCAATCCGCGGACTTTGGCGATAAGGTCGCGTCGGCTGACGTCCTCGCGGACCTGCAGCACGAGTTCTCCAGCACCGTCACGGCCGCACCCGGGCTCAGCGGTCGGAAGGCGCCTGATTGGACTAGATTTCGGACTTTTACGTCGGATACTTCCGCGGTAGGTTCAATGGCTATTGAACACATGACCCGCTAATCTCGCCCAGTCCCTGACGTCCCCTCAATCAGCCGAATCATCATAGGCTACTCACTTCGGTGGAGTTATTCGGATCACAGATTTCACCCTCAACAGGGGAGCATGTCATCCGGGATGAACCAAAATTGAATGAATCGGGACCGCACTGCTATCCCGATGTCGCACGGCCCAACTGATTTGAAGAAGAGGCGTTTTCATATCCAGGTCGAAAACCGATCGCAGAAATTCCAAGCTCTCTCGAAAAATCGTGGATACGGGGGCTCGACCCTTAACTAGATGGCCTTAAGCGACAATGATTGGATGTACTCCGGTGAAGGATGACGACGTGATCGGTTCGAAGTCATCCGGAAGAAAAAAGCCGGATATTCTTGTCGTGGTGCTTGATTGCGTCAGATCCAAATCAGTTAGCCCTTGGAATCCTGAGGGAATCCAGGTCCCATTCCTCCACGAGTTATCAGACAACGCAACTGTCTACACACGCTGTCTTTCCGTGGCCTCATGGTCGCTTCCTGCCCACGCGTCTCTGTTCACCGGAATGTATCCTTGGAACCACAGAGTCTTCGGTCGGGGCGCGAGATCCCTCGACTCTAGATTCTCTACGCTCGCGGAGAGATTGGCTGAAGCCGGGTATCGTACCCTCAGTCTTTCGGCAAACCCGTTCATTTCAAGGAAGACCGATCTAACCCGGGGGTTTGACACTGCGTACTGGGGTGACTGGGCAAGTCACTACATGCGATTTCTCGGATCCGAGGAGCCGCCGGAAGGTTTCGCTCCAACCTCTCCGGAGGAAAGATCTGACATAAGGCTTCAAGGACTCGGCCGTAGAATGGCGGTTGGAGCAGTAAACGCCGCTCACTCCGGTTTCCCTCAAATCTGGAAATGGTCAAGCATGCTAGAGTCACGGCTACGAAGCCGGAGCGGCGGCGGGCCGAGGTTGTCGTCTCCTTGGATCGAACCGTGTCTCAAGCTTTGGCTGGATTCGGTCGGAGGTTCCGAACCCGTTTGTTGCTTTGTGAACCTTATGGATGCCCACGAACCGTACCTGGGATTGCCGTCCTCCAGTGTGGACGAGGAGTATACTACCAAGATTCTGCTGGACGGTCTTGACAGGGGGAAACTCGATTCGAACCGAGATTCGGAACTAATTCGGGAGCTCGAACGGCGTTACATCGAGTCCATACGGATGCTAGACAACCGTCTTCGAGGAATTGTGAAAATCTTCTCTTCTCAGAGGGACCCTAACTCGTCGATGACAATACTTACCAGCGATCACGGTCAAAGTTTCGGTGAAGGGGGTCACCTGTTCCACGGGCGAAATACAGGAAGCCAACTTCTGAGAGTTCCACTTGTTGTTGGATATCCCGCGCACGAGCATGCCGGATTGGTTTCAGATAGTTGGGCGAGTCTAGTCGATATCGCTCCGACAATTCTTGATAGTGCCGGCTTGTCAACCGATACCCACTTCGATGGAATATCCCTCTCGGGACTGATTCAAGCGAAGAGAGAAGAACCAGTTTTCGCAATCGGCGACGGCATTACTCTGTTCCGTGAAGTAGCCCGCACCGACGAGGTTGAGATCGCAGGAAGGGACCGGGTTACCCTCCTCGGCTTCCTTGACGAGACAAGTGTTGAGATCAGTCAGCCCGACTGGCGCCCCGAGTTTCGTATAGTCACACCTGCAAATGAGGAGGGTTCGACCTTCCGAGAAGAACGCGTCATTCTACCGATTGATCAGACTCCCGGGTCTCGAATTTTGGTCGAGCAACTATCTTCTATCCGACGATCCCTAGGCGAGGCTGACGAAGTTGAGGGGAGACTGTCTGGCTGGGGCTACTAGCGCCGAGAGTACGATTCATGCCATTCTTTTGCGCGCCCAGAGCTAGCTCAAAAATCGCTTGTGACGGTTAGGTCACCTGTTTAATTCGCGGAATGCATCGCTGACCGATTAGCCTGCCCTGAAATTCGGCCATGAAAGCGCGACCGAGTCGAGATGAGACCGCATCCTCGGCCAACCCGCGTTCTATCCTCAGGGGCCCGCCAAACGCAGATCGTCGGATTGCCATAGTTACGCATGGTTTCCTTCCTTTGATTGGAGGTGCCGAAACCCACCATGCTTTGGTCGCGGACCGTCTCGCCACGCTTGCAACTACTCGGGTTTTGACGTCCAAGCTCTGCATTAGTCCGGGGGCACATTTTGACCTAACTCGGGCCTCTAGGAAGGTACAGTTAGAGGAACAGTTCGTTGACGTCGATTACCTACCATCGACACTGTTGCTCAAGGAAAAGTTTGTGCTCCCGTGGGGATTATTCACAGCCCTTTATCGTCTCAAACCCACCGCGATCTGGACAAATCATCCATCAGTCACTTCGATAGCTGCCGGCATTTTCGCTAGACTCAAAGGGCGAAGATGGATAGCGACCTATCATGCGGATTTAGCTGAGGACAACCTCATTCGGCGATTGTTCACGAGGTTCGAATCATTCGTATTGCGATCTGCAGATGTGACCGAGGTGTCATCGTCACACTACGCTCGGGTCTTAGCACGCCGAGGTCTCGATTCAACTCGGATCGCGGTGGTCAATCCGTTTACCTGGAAGTCGAGGCTCGGGCCTCAGACACCAGTTGCGGCATCCTCATCCGATTGGGCACACGGCACTGAACATCCCTTCCTCTTCGTGGGGGGGCTTGACGACTCCCATTCGTACAAACAACCCGAGAATCTTTTGGAGACCGTCGCCCGATTGAAGGAACGGGGGATTGACGTTTATCTCACGCTCGTGGGGGATGGTAATAGGAGGCCGGCCCTCGAGAAAATGGTCTCTATGATGGGATGCGCCGACACTGTAACATTCGCGGGTAGAGTCTCGGACCAGGACCTCTGCCGGTTATACGACGAGGCATACGCGCTTATCGTCCCGTCATCCTCAGACACAGAGGGCTTCGGACTCGTGATTATTGAAGCCTTAAGTCACGGGTGCCCTGTCATCGCCTCGGAAGCCCTCCCGAGTACCGCGCGTTATTCGCACGGCCATGGAGTCCTATCATTTGGTCCGGCGGTTTCAGAATCCCTCGGCGAAAGGATCTCGGAGCTGATTTCCCGGCCTAGCCTTCGAGAGGAGCTTGTGAAAGGTTCCCGTTTAGTGGATTTCCGCTCTGATAATGAAGCTGGGCTACAGACGATGGTTAGATTGATACTCGGTGAGAATTCGGCTTAGTCGGATCTCAGATTCGATTCGGGTCGATCAGGTTGAATGTCCCTTGACTGAGCGTGTGACCAATTCGACGCAGTTGAGGGGCCAACCGAATGGTCCATGGGGGAGATTCGTCGCGAGTGTGAAGCGTATTCCCTTGGGGGAACCGGGGAGTGCCAACATCGGAGACTCGATATCCTGGATTTCAGGACACCTCCGAGGCCCTGAGAGCCGTAGATTTCGCTGGATGATCATCGTGGGACTCCTTGTGGAATTTGTCCTAGCTCCGATCACATCGTGGAGCATCGACACTCCAGGTTTTGTGAGTGCGGGAATATCTTTGATCTACAACGGGAGCCCTTATGCCGCGAATCAGTTCTTCAACGCACCCCTGGGCCCCTTTCTGGAGGCTCCGCTCTTTGCTCTTCTCTCCATCTGGTTTACGCCCCAATCGTTAATCGTTTCAGTCAGTGCAATCAACCCAGCGGCAAGCGCCACCGGAATCTCGACTCAGATTCCGACCTTTCCGGCACTACTCGCCCTGAAGACTCCGTTGATCCTTTCTGCGCTCGTCTCATCCCTATGTGTACTCTACTTGAGTGAAAGGATCGTGGGCCGAGTCCGAGCGAGATTCTTCGCCGCCGCATGGATTCTGAATCCTCTTCTAATCTGGGCAACCGCGGTCCACGGCGAAGTCGACATCCTGGCCACAACTGCGGTGCTTCTATTTCTCGTGGCGATTCTGGAAAAGTGGTATCTTTTCTCAGGGGTCGCGCTCGCGCTCGGGGTGATGTCAAAGGTTTACCCCATAGTGCTATTGCCTATGGCTGTAGTACTTGTCTCCTACCACACTCGATCTGATCGGGCTGCGTCTCCTATCGGGCCAACAGTCAGATTTCTTGCGGGATTGGGCCTCGGCATTCTCCCATTCGTTGCGTTCTTTCCACAGCTCGTCTCACTTTATGGCGGACTCTACTCTCAACCGTCGTACGGTGGGTTCAATGTCCTACTTCTCTTCAACCCCGGAATTTTTAGATTCGGCGCTCAACACCTGGCCACTACGTTTAGTCTCCATAATGCAGTACTGGTTCACGACGGCTTTGTAGTAACTTTCGTGATTTCCATGATAGCATCTGTCATTTCGGCCGAACTGGCCGCTCCCAAGGACGGCGTAGGTTCGAGAGCTCCGGGTGAGGCGTTTTTTATCGCTATACTCCTGCCCCTTACCGGAGTCCTCCTTTACCAGCCATCCCCCCAGTCTGAAAATCTACTACTAATACTCCCGTTCTTGCTGTTACTTTCATGCTATGGGAATCGGTGGGCAAAAGCGGCGTATTTCATCATATCAGCCGCAGGTCTACTTCTCTACTTCACACTGTTAACACCATTCGCTTTCTTCTACCCGCTTGCGGTCCTCGGAGGTAACTCGTGGATTTCTGCTATTAACCACATACTGATTAACTACAACTCGAATAGCGTACTACCGCTCAGAAGCTTCTGGATCGTCGCGGGTATCACAGGTGGTGGTGCAATTCTCGGCACGTGTATAGCAGCGATTTATCGCACATTTGAAGTCACTATTCGACGTATCAGAGGTCTGGGGAGGACGAGCACATGAGCCTTGACCGGATCTGTCGGAAAGGGCCACTGCGCCGGACTTTTCTATCGACTGCAATTCTTTCAATCTTAATCGTAGCGCTCCTCGCGTCGGAAAGCCTCCTACTTCAGACTCGAGTTCACCAGGCTCCGCTCCGTGTTTCGATATCAAACGTCGAAGCTGGACCGTCAGAGTTTTCAGCGGAGCTCCGTCTTGAAGCCACGGAGGGTTCGATCGCAGCCCACCTGGCGCTGCTCTCTGGAACTCGAGTCTCAGATATCGAAAAGGTGTTCGTCTTTTACGATCCCGGTTACTCCGTGAGATTTGCGAATCCAACAGATGTGATAGGATTGGGAAATCGTCTGGCGGACTATCTCGGCGCACTCACGCCCGCGATATCTGTGTCATTCGTCTCCGCGAGCCAGCTCCCCGTCGCCCTGACAAGCAATCCCCACTCCGCACTCGTTGACTTCGGTTACGGAACACTTCCCGACTCAGTGTTCTCCCACAATGTTACGCTTCTCAAATCCTGGCTCAACGGCGGTGGTCTACTCTTTTGGGCCGGCGGCCCTCTTGCATACTTTGAAGGACACATAATCGCAGGAGGAGGCTTCCAACATGTTGACCTCGGGTGGAACGGCCAGATCGACCTTGTCGGATACCAGCTCGAAGATCCGATTGGCAATCCCGCAAGGGACTCATCGGGTCCGCTCCTCTCCCAGAATGAAACTCTGTTGGGAGAATCGCTCGGAGTAACGTATGCGGGAACGGCGGACGGGGCGAATACTAGCGAACTTGGCCTACACAATGGGACAGATCTTGGATTCGACTCACCGGCCGGTGGGGCGGAATCGCCGAGAACCTCCTTAGCTTACGTTCCGGTGGGGAGCGGCGGAGTCTACTTCTTTGGCGGCGCGATCTGGGGAACAGGATTCGGGGTAGTTCCCGAAGCGGATGCACTTCTTAGCGGCGACATGGGCTTATTGGTTGGCATCGGGTACCGTCCGGAAATTGGACCGACCACGTCGAGTGATGTCAGCGTCCGATATCTTGGGCAACTTGACGTTACTCTGGTTCTGGCAGGGAGCTATTCACACGTCGTAGCCTTGGTTACAAGCTCTGTTGGGCCGGCTTACTTTTTCGTGTGGTCCGACCAGATTGCATGAGTCCCCGGAGCCGGCTTGCCAGAATTCACTGGAGGAGTCGGAGAGCTAAGGAATGCCCCCAGCCCACACTGTGACCTAACCGAGTCTGCCCGGAGATAGATCACGTCGATGGTTGTGATGGAATCTTTCTCGGAGAGCGTGGCCCGGCCGAGCATCTCAGTCGTAATCTGCGCTTTCAATGAAGCCTTAACCATTGAATCTCTGGTTCGCGCTCTCGCTAAGCAGAAGTCCACAGAGAACAACATTATCGAAATCATCTGCGTGGCCAGCGGCTGCACGGACGATACCGTCCCCATCCTACAGCGGCTTTGCGGTGAGCTCCCGGAGCTTGTATTGATTGTCCAGCCCGAGAGAACCGGAAAGGCCGGTGCAATGTCTATCGGGTTACTTCGAGCCACTGGCAGGGTAATAGTAGTAGAGAACGCCGACACGGTGCCCAGCAAATGTTTTGTCCGACAGATAACCGCGCCGTTTTTAGACCCCCGCGTGGGTTTAGTCTGTGCGAGGCCGGTGCCTGCGAATACCGAAAATAGCTGGGCCGTAGCTCTAGGTCTCACACTCTGGAATGTCCACGATCAGGTGAGCCGTAAAGCCCCCAACGCGGGCGAAGCAATGGCATTCAGAGGCCCCGGTTTTAGAATTCCCAAGGGAGTCAGTGATGACGACGCTTACATCGGGCACCATACGCTTGAAGGGGGAGGGCGATCGGTGTATTCTCCCGAGGCGGTCGTTTACAATCGTGTCCCAACCACAATTCCGGAGTACCTGAGACAGCGGTTCAGAATTCACCGGCAGTCGCTTCAGCTCCTCCGCTTGACGGGAAAGAGAACCTCGACTAAGACCGTGGGATACGCCATTCCAGCTATCGGGAGGGCGTTCCGCAGAAACCCAGACCGGTGGTTCAGCCTGATAGCATTCACGTGGTTAGAAATTACTTTGAGAGTCTTGGCGTTAGTCGCGCTACTTCACCCCGGGAACGACTACTCTGTATGGGAGCCGATCCAGAGTACGAAGCTCCCCATTCGTCCTTCGTGAGTTTGAGGGAGTCGAGTTTGGAACCGCGCAGCCCTCTGGAACGGCTTCCTTGTATTACGCCCCACCCGCCGGAATGATTTGAAATGTCTCGAGAGATGTAACCTATCTGGCTCGCTCTCTTGGCGCATGGCGACGGCTCAACCGCAACTTAGAGGCGAGCCGCATGTAGCCTAGTAACTCTACAGTGTAAGCGAAAATGTACTCACCCGATACACCAACAATTTTTGACTCTCCGGCCGTTCGTCCAGTCATCACAAAGGGAATCTCAATCACTGAAAGCGAATGATTTGCCGCCATGATGTGTAGGAGCGCCTTGTACTTCGATTTTCGGGGGTCAAGCCCGTTCGTGGAAGTCCTCCGAACAACGTAGAAACCCGAAAGTGGGTCTCGAATGTGCCTTACTTCCGGAATGAGTATGTAAGCAGCGGCGGTGGCGAGTCTACTGATCAGTCCACGAATGGCGGGCCACTGGTTTGAACCGCCGGGCACGTAGCGCGACCCAATCACCACGTCAGTATGGTCTGAGATCCGACCAATCATTGCTGGTATCATCGACAACGGATGCTGCCCATCGGCGTCCATCTTGAGAACGTATCGAGTTGTCGCCCTTTGAATTCCGACAATTTCCGCGCTCCCGGATCCTCCCTTTTTAGCTCGGGAAATTAGCACGAGAGAGTACGGTTTTGCTGATGACGATAGTCGCGAGATGTACTCAAGGGTTCCATCCGAGCTCCCATCGTCCACGATTATGACTTCTGCGATTTTCAGATCCGGGTTGCCCAGAAGCAGCCTGTCGAGACCTTCGACTAGGTTCGGTAGATTTCCAATCTCGTTCAGTGTCGGTATCACTAGGCTTACCTGCTCAACGGAAGCGGCAGCGAACCGAGATATGGCGCCCGTCTGAGTTTCTATCAATTTGACTTCGAAAAACCGGGAAACAGAGAATGCGGTTTCCAACGGGTTTGGGGCTCAGAACCTAGCCGCATGCTCGCGAGCCGCGATAGGACTCGGGTCGATCCAGGAGACAATCCTGCCATTGCCATGATTCTCGATCGCGATCGATGGGAGGCAGACGTGATCTTCCTCAGGATAGATTCGGAATGCACCTGGAATCAGCCTTGACCTTTCGACTAACTGCATTTCGCGGCCTCAGTTTCCCTACGCTAGTGGGTGCGGGTTGGCCATTTCCTCTCGCCAGTAGTTGAGCGAATCTTCAATCGTCATTTCAAAAGGAACGCGGCGAACATACCCCAATTGCCGAAGGCGGCGGATGTCTCCTTCTATCACCGGTTCATCTGACGGTCGAACCAGCCCCGGGTCTCTGACGATGCTTAGTGGGACCATAGAGAGCAGCTTCAACTTGTCGACTATGTCTCGAATGGAGTAGCTCTCGCCTGCCCCGACATTGACGGGCTCCTCAGAGGTCCCCTTTTCGAAAACCGTCCATAGCCCTTCCACGATATCTCGGACGTCTGAAATGTCACGGCGAGATTCCAGATTCCCAACTTTCAGAATCCCAGGTCCCCCGCTTACCTCCGCGACTGCCACTTGCTTCGCAAAGTCATTCAGCGCATCGCCCACTTTCCCAGGCCCGGTGGTGATGTACAGTCTCGCACGCACGATACGGAGGCCGAAGTTCATCGAGTACTGCCCTGAGAGCATATCTTGACAGGCCTTCGAGACGCCATACGGATTCATTGGACGAAGCGGGGTGTCCTCGGTGGCGGGGATTGTCTTCGACAGACCATAGGCCGAGGACGATGACGCGAGGAGGATCCCCTCTCTCGGGGGGCGAGTTTTCAGCGCTTCGTAGAGATAGATAGTTCCGAGTACATTGGTCAGAAAGGTATCAGCGGGATCAAGCAACGCCTGCTTCACATACGCCTGAGCTGCGAGATGAAATACCGCTTCCGGACGAACTTTGTCAATAAGTGAGTTCACTTCAGCCCTCTGACGGATGTCCAACGGGAGCCATTTGATTGCCGGGTTTTTCGGGGTTCTGGTTTTCAGATCGTTCTCAGTCAAATAAGTCCCGACCACTTCGTGGCCCCGCTGCACAGCTAGGGAACTCAGGTAACGTCCGATGAAGCCCGACGCCCCGGTTATCAGTATTTTCATGTGGATCCAGAAGGACAGAGTCTTACAATCTCTCAGTAGCCCCAGCCCGCCAGCCGCTGTTCCACGTCACCGTGAAACTGTCTCGAAGCTATTCGTTGCGCGGCGGCGGCCAGTGCCTGTTCGGCCAGCTCTGACACCCGAGTCGCATCGGGGTCGGTTGGGACGAGAGACGGGGAATGGGGCGCGTCCTCCGGAGAAACCCGGAAGACCCGAGTCGGTGTCCTCTCGCCGGCGATCGCCTTGGTGTGGCCCCGGTAGGCCGCGACCGCGAGCCAATTGAGCGATTCCCGTCGACTCGCGGACATCCCTGGCGCTTCTCGGTCGGGGATGCCGTCCGTCATGCAATACACGGTTCGAGGGTCGGGAGTCTCCACCGTAGCGAGAAGATCCCTTGAGGTCGGGTCCCCGAAGGCATCTCGGCCCAGGATCTTTGCGATGGTTCTTGGCACATCGATCAGACTGGCCCACTCGTTCGACCGACGCCCGGCGGACTTCGCCCCCGGCAATCGTATCCAGAGGGGAATCCGGGCCACGGGCTCGTCCACGCGAAACCGGTGGTAGAGAAGATCCTGCTCGAGGAACGCGTGGCCGTGATCGCTCGTAAGTATGAAGATTGTATTTTCCCAGTTCCTGCGAGCCGAGAACCGCTCGACGATCTGCTGGACCCGCCGGTCCATGGTCCACAGGGCTCGGATGTACGCGGTCCGAAGCTGCTCGATCTGAGTCGGACCGGGATTCCACTGGCCGGTCACCCATCGAGAGGGATCCTGACTACGGATCGCGAAGGAAAGCCACCGAGGAAGCCCCACCGGGTAGCCCCCATCGGCGAGGTATGGCGCGTGGGCCTCGAACAGGTTGACGAACGAAAACACCGGCTGGCCAGCGGACTGCTTCGCCAGCCAGTTGGAGAGCTTGGTTTCGATCCAGGGGCTGACCGCCCGCATGTCGAAGTCGTAGGTGCCGCGGATCTTACCGCCGACCCGGTTCATCGCGTCCCAGACCGAGGGAACCTGACACAACGACTTCAGCGCGAAATCTCGCAACGGGGAGGGAGCTTCCCCTTTCGGGGCGGCGGCGTCAGCGGACGGGCCCTTCCAGGCGAGTGCGGGTCCTCCCAGGTTGGGAAGCGACGGATTCTGAATGGAGAGGAAGCGAAGGAACAGTTCGCGGGCACTCCCCCACAACGACTCCTGGAATCCGCGCGTCAGGCCGGTCGCCGTCTGGACGTAGGCATTGGCGGAGTACAGGGAGGTCGCGTACCCCTCGCGTTGGAGGAACTCCGCCAACGTCTCAGGTTCTGGAGTAAGGATCGGTCCCAGCCGGTAGTGGGCTCCGTGGTCCCACGGGTATAGTCCCGTGAAGAGGCTCGCGTGTCCCGGGACGGTCCAGCTCGCCGGACTCACGGCCCCTCGGAACTCGAGTACCTGGTTCCTCAGGGAGTGCAGGAAAGGCATCGCTTGCGGGTTGTCGACCTCGGCGTTGAAGAGGTCGGCCCGAACACAATCGAGGACGATCAGCAGGACGTCGGGACGCGTGGAGTCTTGCGAACTCATCGAACCCAGTGCTCCCGTTCTCCGATAGGACGTGGAGGTTCGCCCCCTTTAGGGCTTCGGGTAAATACTGTTGGCCAGCGACGCAAGCGGCTCCGTACTTGAGACGGCCCCGTACCCCTAGATTGGTGCAAGCTCAAAGGCCCCCATATGTAACGAGGCTCGTCATGAGAGTCGCGATCTATCAGGTCGACGCGTTCACGACCCGTCGATTTGCCGGCAACCCGGCCGCAGTCATGCTCCTCGATCAGTACCTCCCCGATGCTCACCTTCAGGCAGTCGCCGCCGAGAACAACCTCGCGGAAACCGCGTTCCTCGTCAAATCAGGCACAGATTACCGACTGCGTTGGTTCACGCCAACCACGGAGGTACCGCTGTGCGGTCACGGCACGCTCGCGAGCGCGGCCGTCGTGATGGAACGGCTGGAGCCGAGTCGATCCAGGGTGGTGTTTGATACCGCGAGCGGTCCGCTCTCGGTCACTCGATCGGACGGGAAATATCTCATGGACTTCCCCGCTCGAACCTCTCGCCCGATTCCCCCTCCGATCGGGCTCACGGAGGCGCTAGGAATGACGCCGGCCCAGGTTACGGAGAACGAGTTCAACTTTCTGGCGCTCCTTGACGGTCCCCGTACTCTACGGGGCCTCAGACCAGACTTCGCCGCGATCGCTCGCTTGGATCGCCCCGGAGTGATTGTCACCGCACGCGGGGACGAAGGATATGACTTCATCAGCCGCTACTTCGCCCCGGCCAAGGGGATTCCCGAGGATCCCGTGACGGGCGCGGCGCATTGTATGCTCGCCCCATTCTGGGCTGCACGCCTCCAGAAGACGTCGTTCCGCGCATTCCAGGCCTCCCCGCGGGGAGGCGAGGTCGTCCTCCGATTGAGGGGCGACCGGGTTGACCTCGAAGGCGAGTGCGTCTTCTACCTCGAAGGAACGGCTGAGATCTAAAGCGAGGTCCGAGCCGGCGGAAAGCGCAGGGCTATCCGGCCCGCTAGTGGGATCGGACCGACCAGGACTGCAGCCCCATCGGTTCGAGTGCGAAGTCCTCGACGCGGCCCCCAAGATCCTGTACCGCCTTCGCAACCTTGGCCCGACGCGCAAAGTCACAGAACAGGAGGAGGTAGCCCCCTCCGCCCGCCCCGGTCAGCTTCCCGCCGAGGGCTCCCGCTTCCTTGGCGTGAGAGTAGATCGAGTCGATCTGATCCGTCGACATGCCATCCGCGAACTGCTTCTTGAGTTGCCATCCCTGGTCTAGGAGCCTGCCCATCTCGTCGATGTTGCCGCGCAGCAGCTCGTTTTTCATGTCGACCGCTAGCTGTTTGGTGCCGTCGAGGGCGTCCAGCGTGCGGCTCGACTTCTCCGCGTACCGTTGCTGCTGCCGCTGAATGAGCCGGTCGGAGAACCGAACGGTCCCCGTGTAGCAGAGGAGGAGGCGGTAGGCGAGCTCGTTCGCCACCTCCGGGTGGATCTTGAGCGGATTGACGATCGTCCGGTCCTTGTTGAACTCCATGAAGTTGAATCCGCCAAACGCGGCGGCGTACATGTCCTGCCGACCCCCCTGCAGGCCGAGTTCTTCTCGCTCGATGTGGTAAGCGAGCTCGGAGACGTCGTACGAGGTCCACGGCTCCTTCAGGTAGTGCTGGAACACGCCCACGAGGGCCACGCACATCGCAGAAGAGCTGCCGAGCCCAGTGCCTGCGGGAGCGTCCGAGTGAAGGAACAGGCGGAGCGAGTCATCTCGCCCGGTCGGACCCTTTGGTTTTCGAAGCACTTTGAGCGCGGCCTTCACGAGGTCGAGCTCCCCGTTGTAAACGACGTCCCCCGCCATCTGGAAATTGACGACCATGTTGAAGTCGAGCGACTCGATCGACGTCTGCCCGAGCCCGTCCGGATTCGCTTCCAGGGTCGCGTAGGCGAACTTGTCGATCGTGCAGTTGAGGACGGCACCCCCCTTCTCCTCCGGGTAGGGAGAGACGTCGGTCCCCCCACCCGCGAAGCTGATCCGAAGGGGCGCCTTGCTCCGGAGGATCTGCATCTACGAATCGTGCCACTTCGGACGGGAGGATAATCCTTGCTTGGGAGCGGCCTGCGTAGGGGCTCCCTTGGAGTATAGCCGGGTTTGGGTCATCGGTATAATCGACTCCCCGGTCCGCCAGGCGTGCCCCGTTGGCGGAGCGGGCCTGCCCTGACCGTGGACGCGGTCTGGATACGTCGGGGCAAGATCCTGCTGGTACGGAGAGGTAGGGCCCCGTTTCGGGGGATGTGGGCGCTTCCGGGGGGTTTCGTCGAGCGGGAAGAGACCGTGGAGGCCGCTATGGCGCGGGAGCTCCGCGAAGAGACCGGATTGGTCGGTCGACCCGGGAAGATAGTCGGAGTTTATTCAGGGCCTACCCGAGACCCACGGAAGCCCGTGACGACCGTGGCGTTCCTCATCCAGGGCTCCGGGGGTATTCCCCGAGGGGCCGACGACGCATCGTGGGCGGGCTGGGTTCCCGTGAAATCGGCCCATCCCCTCGCGTTTGACCACGACCGTATCGTTCGGGACGCGGTCCGCCTGTTTCGGCGGAAGGACGGCGGGAGGGTCGAATGAATCCAACGAAGCGAGCCCGGCGCGGTTCTCGAAAACGGGATTCGGAACCGCCCGGATGCTCCGGAACAGCCGGTGATGTTATACGCCCAACATCCCATGGGCGGTCCCCTTCTGCGAGGGAGGGGGCGGGACCGGGTCCCGGGTGGGAAATGCCGAGAATCGGGGAGAATAACGCGCGCTACCGGACCAAGATCGAGGTGCTCCGCGACATCGTCCGGGCCGCCACCAACGAGGAGCGCAAGACCCGAATCATCGGGATGGCGAACCTGAACCAGGTCTCGTTCCAAAGGTACTCTTCGCTCGGCGTATCCCTCGGTCTACTCCAGCCCACCGGAAGTGGTCTTTCGGCGACCCCTGCGGCGGAAGAGTGGCTCGGCGCCGTCGACACGATCATCTCGAAGAGCTCGGAGGTCGCCGCGGCGATCGACACGCTCTATCGACTGACGCCGCCCATTCGAAACGGTGGCAACGGATCGGCCCGCGGGAAACCGCCGTACGACGCAGTTCAGCTCCTCGCTCGCCTCGCGTGGGCCGATCTTCGGCCATCCGCCCAGGCGATCTCGGCGGGTCGGACGCCTCCGACGCGACACACCGCGCCTCGCGATGCCTTTCCACCGATGAAGCGTCCCAGCGGCCGGGGCCGCTGAACCCACGACCCTCGCCGGCGGAGGGGCGCCATGGAACGATCCGAACGGCTCCCTCGCCCTCGCGTCTTTGCGAAGCCGCTCCTGCTGTTCCTTGGGGCGTTCGCGATAGAACAAGGGTACCTCTACGAGAGCGCCAAGATCTCGCTCCGGCTCGACCTGATCTTCGGCCTGGTCGTTCCGATCGCTCTGTTCGGTCTTTTCCTGCTGTTCACCCTCTGGGACCGACTTCCGCTCGCCTCGTACGGATTCTCCGTCCCGAGGCCGTGGCTCCCGGCGATCGGGCTCGCCGGCTGCCTGGTCCTGATTCAGACGATCGTGCTGCTCGAGCCCGGATTCGCGTTCGGATTCGCGAAGGTCGCGCCGCTTCCTCCCCTTTCATTTGGCTACGCCCTCGCGCTCGCCCCGTTGACCGCCCTCGGTCAGGAGGCGGTGTTCCGCGGCTACATCTTCGGACGCCTGCTCGCCCCCCGCCGCTTCGCCTCGGCCCTGGGGATCTCCGCCGTGATGTTCGCGCTGCTCTCCACGAACTTCCCCGTCCTCCACTCGCTCGGGACCGTGGAGCTCGGGAGCTACCTGCTCACGAACACGGCGCTCGCGCTTACCCTCGGGATCGTGCTCGGATTCTACTACTACAAGTCGAATCGCAACATCCTCGGGCCGTTCATCCTCCGCACCGGGGGCGCCCTGGTCGCGAGCTTCTTCCCGCTCGTCGCGCTGAGTCAGGGCTGGATCGACGTCTTCCTGATCGCCCTCTTCGCGGACGCCGTCCTGCTCCTCCTGATCCTCGCCTCGCTCCGGGAGCCCCGGCTCGTCGCTCGTCGGTATCTCGGCGAGTCCTTTGGGTCGAAACGGGACCGATTCCTGGGCCAGTTGAGACGGAAGAAGGCCCTGCGGGAATCGATCTGGGTCGGTGTCGCCGCGGTGATCGTGGTGGTCGCCGTACTCGTCGGGGTCCCCCACTACCTCGGGACCGATCACCCGTTCCTCGCGATCGAGACCGGTAGCATGGTTCCTACCCTCCACCGGGGCACCCTGGTCGTGATCCAGCACGTCCCGGCATCCGCCATCACGGTCGGGACGATCGTCGCCTACTCGACGACCTGCCTTCCGTCTCCGGTGGTCCATCGGGTGATCGCGATCACCAACGGCCCGACCGGCCCCGTCTACACGACCAAAGGCGACGCGAACCCGTCGGCCGACCCGTGTCCGGTCCCCTACTCCTCCGTCCTCGGAAAGGTCGCGGTGATCGTGCCGTACATGGGGTTCTTCATCCTCTCCCCCGAGCTCACCGCGGGCACGATCGCGGTGGCGGCCATCCTCGGAATCCTCTTCTGGCCCAGTGGCTCTCGGCGCTTCCCTCACCGGAGGCCCACGGGATGAAAGCGGTCGTCATCGGCCTGGTCGTCTTCGTCTGCCTCGCGGCGTTCGCGGGCTACTGGGTCGCCGAGACCGACCACCCGGCAACAATCAAGCCGACCCCGGTGTTCACCTACACCCAGAGCGGCAAGTTCGGATACATCGCCGACTTGAAGAACAACACGCTGTACAACACGACCCACCTGACCCCGGGGAACGGCACGCTATTCACCGCGATCACGAGCTGGGTCAACTTCAGTTTCACGTTCCGGCTCACGGCGAACCACGCCATCAACGCCACGAGCGTGGCCTCCATCTCCGTCCTGATACAGACCCCCGATTGGTCGAAGACGATCGCCACCGAGTCGGCCCGGACGACCGTGCACAACGGAGCGACCCTCATCCTGGGGGCCACGTACAACCTCAACGTGGCGAACGTCACCTCCATTGCCAGCTCCATCGAGAAGCAGACGGGGTACACCCCGAGTTCCTACTCGGTCATCATCGAGCCGAACGTCCACAGTTCCGCCCAGCTCGGCGAGTCGGCGACCGGGATCAGCTTCGTGCCATCTCTCTCGCTCAACTTTACCCAGAGCCAGATCACTCCGTCCAGACTGAGCTTCTCCAGCAACGGAGCCTTCTTCCTCCCGGGGGATCCCCCCACCCTCGGAAAGGCGAACGTTTCGGTCGTCGCCTTCCTCCTCCTCTTCGGGGCGCTCGGCGGCGCCGGTGCGATGGCCTACCTCACGTACGATTCCCGCCACGACGAGCAGCCCGCCCTCGAGCTCGCCGCGGTCACCCGACCGTACGAGGAGGCGATCGTCGACGCGAGGGCGCCTCCCGCATCGACCAACCTCGTTCCGGTCCGTGCTTGGGAAGACATCGTCAAAGCCGCGGACACGCTCGGAGCTCCGATCCTGCGGGTTGCGCGAACGTCCATGGCCGGGCCGAACGATCCCGCGTACACCTCATTCTACGTGGTCTCCGGGTCGACCGCCTTCGTCTTCGTCCACGGCGGACGCTCGGGCGGCGCTTCGCCGGCCGACGTTCCCGTGAAGAGCTCGACGACCACCCCGGCGCGCCCGCTCACCTCGGCGGTGCGCGACTGGCACGAGCGGTACCCCCGCATCCCCGGCGTCGACACGACCAGCCTCGACTCCTTCGTCCAATGGACCGACCGGATCAGCGACCGTCTGCGCTGGTTCCGGCCGTCGAGCTCGCTGCGCCAGGACTCCGAGGAGCTCCTGCTGCGGGCGATCGGGCTCGCGCAGCGGGGCCGGATCGACGCCGCGTGGGTCGTGCTCGGCCAGCTCTACTCGCGATTGGGCCCCTGGGACGTCCCCGACAAGAAGGCCGCCGCGTCGGATACTTCGAAGTCGCCCCCCTCCCCAGCCAGCCGGCCGCCCGCGACAAAGGGATCCGGGCCGGCCCAGTAGGCCGAGTTTCCGGAATCCGTGGCTCGTACGGGGCGTTTCCTCTCCGGAGTTCGCAGATCCGCGAACCGGCGACGCCCGCGTACCATCCGAACGAATGCTACGGACGAACGTTTCCGACGATTCAGACCCGCCTTAAACTCCCCCCTCTATGGGCCTGCGAGGCGCGAGCCTCCCGGGGATAACCTATGACGAACCGATGGGTCGTTGGCATGTTGGCAGTGTTGGCCGTGGCGGGGCTCGTCGGAGTCGGATACTCCGCGTTCACTGCGACGGCGACGGTGAACGGGACGGCGACGGCAGGGAACGTCCAGCTTCAGATCACCTCGACCTACACGGCGTCCTGCAACTACGCCTCCGGAGCGCCCGCCCCGGGAATTGTCGGCGTCTCCTCGAATGCTAAGTATACCGTCCTTACGCTCACCGTATCGAACCTCGTGCCGGGCGGCGTCTGCACCACGGGCGCGATCATCACCAACGTCGGCTCGGTTCCGCTCGTCCTTTCCGACCAGCTCAACGCGACCTCCGGGATCTGCGTCGGGGCTGCGCTCAACTGCTACGATGTCTCCGACACCGCGGGGCTCACCTCCACCGCCCCGATCTACAACGTGAATTCGATCACCACCCTCGGTGGTCCCTACACCGACATGATCAGCATCTGGATCCCGGCGGGGTCGACCTCCGCTCCGGCGTCCGGTATCTTCTCGATCTACTACATCGGGAGCGCGGGCATCTGAACGCCTCCCGCGGAAGGAGCGCTTCCCGGCGCCTCGCACCGAGGTGCCGATGAACCCTTCGCGTAGCCTCCGGTGGGCCTTACCGCTCGTCGTGGCGGCCGTCCTGATCGTCTCCGCCGGCGTCGGCTTCTCGGCGTTCGCGGCCTCCGCCACCGTCCACGGTTCCGCCCACGCGGCGTCGTTCGGGCTCGTCGTCACGAGCGCGAGCCTGGTCGCTGCGCCCGGCTACGTGCTGCTCAAGACGACGACGCTCCCCTCGACGAGCGTTCAGGTCTGGATCAACAACACCCCGCCGCATACCCTGTTCAATCTCTCGGTCACGGTGAAGAACATCGGGACCGTTCCGGCGCAGGACGTCGCCTGGAGCCTCTCGACCAGCACCCACGGGCCGTCCACCTGCAGCATCGGCGCGTTCACCGAGGTGCTCACCTCGAATGACCCGCCGGGCGATACCCTCGGCCCCGGGGCGTCCTACGGGACGAACTGGTACCTGCATTCGGGTGCGTTCCCGACCTCCTGCGCGGGTGACGTCTGGATGAGCTTCACGATCTCGTTCACCGCCACGGCGGGCGAATAGATCGAACCGACCCCCCGGAGCTCCGGTCGAGTGAAGCTCGTCGTCATCGCCGCGTTCGCCACGGCCCTCCTCGCCCTCGGCGGGGTAGCCTACGCCTGGGGCGGCGGAGGATGCCACGAGGGCCGCGGTCAAGACGACCGGTGCCAGACCGAGCCGAGCCTCGCGTGGGTAACCCCCACTTCGACGACCGGCGGCCCCCACACGGTGCACTGTTCGTTCTCGGTGACGAGCTCCGTGCTGACCGCGAGCGCGACCGGGCTGTTCCCGGGAGCGCGATGCTGGTTGAACGGCACGCTCGAGAACACCGGCAACGGCCCCGAGCAGCTCGTTCCCCACATCGCCGCCACGCTGCCGCCCGGTTGCACGGTGTTCACCTACAGCGACAATCTGCTCTCGGCGTCGCCCAACGTCCAGCTCGATCAGAACCAGAAGTTCGCCTACAAAGCGGTCTACGGGCTGAGCGCCGCGGCGGGAGACTCCTGCGAGAAGGTCACGGCCTCGTTCCAGGTGACGATCACGGCGCAGGGAAGCTCCTCCTGCCAGGGGTTCCCCTACAACCCGTCCTTCTCCACGACGGAAGGCTGCTGCGGCTAGACCGAGCCGCTCGAATCGAACCGCACCCGACCGGTCACGGCTTCGGGGAGTTCCCCGCCGGGCGCCAGGCGGGAGGGGCCGGATCGTGTCGACCCCGGAACCAGGAGAAAGCGGCCGCGCCGACCAGCACGAGGGCCGAGCCGTAGAGCGCGGTGTGCAGCCCGACGAGGAACTGATGACCGTACGCGGTCGATAGCGTCCCGACGCCGAGGAACACCTGATAGGCGACGTACCGGGGGACGCTCGCCGAAGCGATCGACAGGGTGACGACGAAGCTGAGGAGCGTACCCACGTTGAGCAAGGTCCCGCGGAGCCCGCTGATCGAGCCGAACGTCTCCGGACGCGCCTGGCTCATGATCGCGGTCGTGTTCGCGGGGAAGAACATCCCGATTCCGAATCCGCTCACGGTCGAGACGACCGGGATCCAGCCGAGCCATGTGGAGAGACCCATCTGCGCATAGGCGATCACCGAGACGCCCATCAGCGCGATCCCCGCCGTCGACAGCGCTCGCGGACCGATCCGGTCGACCATCCGTCCGGTGATGGGGCCGATCACCGCCCCGACGAGGTAGCCCGGGATCAGGAGCAGCGAGGCATCGAGCGGCGAGAGGCCGCGGATCCCCTGCAGATACAGCGTCAGCAGGAAGATCACCGATAGGTATCCGATGCTCTGGAGAAGACCGGAGGCGAGGGAGAACCCGAGGAGTCGGCCCCGCAATTGCCGCAGGTCGAGCATCGGGTCGGGTGTGCGCAGCTCGATGAGGGCGAACAGCGCGAGGAGAACCACGCCGGTGAGGACGCAGGCGACGTAGAACGTGCTCGCCCCCGAGGCCGCGATCTCGACCGCCCCGTAGCAGAGAAGGGCGAGAGAGGCGGAGAAGCTGACGCACCCCGGTATGTCGAATCGGGCCGGTCGCCCCACGGTCACCGGGAGCAAGCGCAGGCCTAGGGCCGTTGCAACGATCCCGATCGGGAGGTTGATGAAGAAGATGTATCGCCACCCGAGGGTCGTGGTGATCACTCCGCCGAGGAGGATCCCCAGGATCGCGCCGAGGCTCCAGCCGAGCACGAAGAAACCGAACGACCGTCCCCTACGTTGTGGCGGGAAGACATAGGCGATCAGCGCGCCGGCGTTGGCGATCATCACCGAGCCGCCGATCGCCTGGATCGCCCGGGCGGCGATGAGGACGAGAGCGTTCGGGGCGAACCCGCAGAGGGCAGAACCGACGGTGAAGATCGCGAACCCGGAGTTGTAGACCCGCGATCGTCCGAGCAGATCGCCGACCCGCCCGCACTGGGTCGTGAGCGCGGCGGCGATCAGGAGGTAGATGAGGATCGTCCAGATGATCGTCTGGAGGGGCGATCCGAGGTCCCGCGACATCGTGGGAAGCGCGAGGATGACGATCGTGCTGTCGACCGCCACCATGACCGTCCCCAGCGTCGTCAGGAGGAGCAGGGCGGCCTCCCGCGTCGAGTCGAATGACGGGGCGGCCGGGATGCTGGATTGAACGGTGGATGTGTCGGGCATCGGTTTCGGGCCAGAGGGAATCTTGGGGAGGCGACCACCGGCCCCCCATAACGGCCCGGGTGACCTTTCGGCGACCCTCGACGACGAGCCTCCGTCCGCTCGGCCGACCGTCCCCTCCCGCGGCCGCTACGGTCTTAACTCGTGCCCAGGTGCGCCGTCGTGGTCGGCGCGACCGTCAACCTCCCCCACGAGGCCCACCCGCGACCCACCTTGCTCTCCGACTTCATCCTGGGGAGCCAGGACGGGCTCGTCAACGTGCTCGGCATTCTCCTCGGCCTGACCGCCGCCGGCACGAGCTCCCGGATCATCCTGATCGCGGCGCTGGCCGCCTTGGCCGCGGAGTCGATCTCGATGGGCGCGGTGGCGTACACCTCCACCCTCAGCCGTCGGAATCTCTACCTCTCCGAGGCGCGCCGCGAACTCGAAGAGATGCGCCTCGTCCCCGAGCTCGAGCGGGAGGAGGTTCGGACGGTGCTGCGCGGCTGGGGCTTCGTCGGCGAGGAGGTCGAGACGATGCTGAAGATGATCGAGTCGAAGCCGAAGGCATGGCTTGACATCATGATGGCGTTCGAGCTCAACCTCGCCGAGGTAAAACCCGATCAGCCGCGAAACAGCGGCTTGGTGGTCCTGGCCGCCACCACGGTCGGCTCCCTCGTTCCGATCTCGCCCGTCGTCCTCGGGATCACCCCTCCGGCGCACGCCGCGATCATCTCGGTGATCGTCAGCGCGATCGCGTTGTTCGGGATCGGGTGGTACGAGGCGAAGATTACGATGTCCTCGATCTGGGTGAACGGGCCGCGGATGCTGCTGATCGGGCTCGGTTCGGGATTCGCCGGTTTCCTGGTCGGGCGCCTCCTCGGCGTGGGCTGAGGGGCGGCGGTGAGATGGCGCTCCGCGCGCGGCCGCGAAGATCGGGCGCACGTCGGGCGCCGACGGCCCGGGGAACGGCTCCTTGAAGGATGTAGTTCCGCTCACTCCCACGGGAGGTCACCTGGTCGACCTCCCGGTACTGCCCGGTCGCTCTGGGAGCCCGTCGCGCTTCATCCTCGACACCGGGATCGGACCCACGCTCGTCTCGCGACGCCTCGCGAGCCGGCTCGGGGTCGAGCCGAACGGAGAGAGCTTCGTCGGCCGGCGCATGTCGGGCCAGGAGATCTCCGTCCCGCTCGCCGTGCTCCCCCGCCTCCGGGTCGGAGGGCTCGAACGCCGCGATCTCACCGTGGGGATCTTCGATTTCGCCCTCCCCGCGGGAATGGAGACGATCGAGGGGTTCCTCTCGCCCTTCTTCTTCGGTGACACCGCATTCACGATTCGGCGACGGGCCGCGAAGCTCGAGATCGAGGACCGAGCTTCTCTCGCGCAGCGGTCGCAGCAAGCGACCGGGGTGCCCGTACGGCTCGACTGGGACGGGCCTACCGTCTCGATCTTCGTCGGGGTGCGCCTCCCCGATGGCACCGAGGTCACCACCGAGGTCGACACGGGATCGGATGGGCTCATCCTCGACGCTCGATTCCTGGAGCCCCTGGGGGTCCATCCGGGAGAACTCGGGGTGGAGACCCGGGAGGGGACGGACGAAACCGGCCATCGGTACGTGCGTCACTCGGGTCGGATCCGCGGAGAGGTAGGACTCCGCGACGCCCCCGGCCTCCGGCAGGTCGACGTGACGGCGATCTTTCAGTCGATCATCTATGACGGACTGCTCGGCGACAGTTTCCTGAGAGAGTTCGACGTGACCTACGACCTCCCGGGGGCCCGCCTGCTATGCTCTCCCGCTCGAGACTGAGCGCCCTTGGAGACTCGCGAACTCTTCGGGGACGAAGTGAGATCGGGGGGAGCCTTAGTCTAAAGTTAGACGGTCCGGCCGCCCCACGCCGTGTCGACCCGGGGCGTGGGGCGGTGCCGGAACTCAGTCCATCGAACGTTCCGGCCCTCGTGGCGTAGGCACACGGCGCACCAGATTACAGTCTCTCCGCGCGAGGCGAGCTCGGGCGTGGGGACGTGGGCGGCGTCAGGGTGGCCGCACCGTCGCGCGAGACAGTGGTGGGCGCCTCGGTGGGGCACGGCCGCTCCCATGACATGCATCAATACGCATTGATGTGTATAAGTATCCATCGAATTTGCCCGGGCGAACCGGACCGAGTCGAATCGGCCGTGCGCTCCGATCCCCGAAACGCCGCTCGCCGCCAGCGAGGGCCGGCCCTTGGCACTCCGGGAGCCGATACCGGCTCTTCCTCCTGGGCAGCGTCTCGCCGAGGTGCGCTCGCACCTCCCACCGAGACGCCCGCGTGGCGGATACCATTCCGCAGAGAACGCACCCTCAAGAACGGCCGCGCTTGCTCGGGGCGGGTGAATAGCCGAACCATGGCGAACGCCGGTCTTTCGCTGCGCTTGGGAGGTTTCGGGTCGTTGCTCGGCTCCTCCCTCGCCTCCTCCATCGGGGGTGCGGTGTCGGGCGTGTCGGTCAACTGGCTCGTGTATCATTACACCGGCAGCACGCTGGACGTCGCGTACGTCGGGCTCGCGGGCATCCTGCCGGGGATCGCGCTCGGCCTGTTCGCGGGCGTCCTCGCCGATCGGTACGATCGCCGTCGCATCATGGTCACGGCGGACCTGGTGCGGATGGCGGTGATGGCCGTCTTGGCCGGCTTCCTGTACGTCGCCGGATTCTCCCTTTTCCTGGTCCTCGGGGCGATGGCGCTGGTCTACAGCTTCTCGGCCCTCTTCACGCCCGCGAGCCAGGCGATCCTGCCTCGGATCGTCCCGACCGAGCAGCTGGAAGGGGCGAACGGCGTGCTCTCCGCGCTGACGCAGACCGGCTTCACCGTCGGAGCCGGCGCGGGAGGTCTCCTCATCGTCTTTGCCGGGGCGGTGGCGGGGTTTGGGATCAACGCGGCGACCTACGCCCTCTCGGCGGCGTTCCTAGTCCAGATCGCGGCGTCGTACGGCCATCCCGCCACCGCCGCCCGACCGGCCGCCCGCTCGTTTCGCCAGGAGCTCGCCGAGGGAGTGGCGTTCATGCGAACCCATCGGCCCATCCTGGAGGCGACCTTCGGGTTCCTTCCCGCCAACTTCCTCCTCGTGATGGTGATCAGCTTCTTCGTCGTCTACGCGGGCCGGATCTACCCGGGCGACCCCGCGGCCTACGGATACCTCGTGGCCGCGCTCGCCGCGGGCACCGTGATCGGGGCCCTCGCGGTACCTCGCATTCGCGCCCGCCGGTTCGCCGGGCTCTTGATGGGGGCGAGCGTCCTGGCGCAGAGCGGAACGGTCGCCGTTCTGATCGTGGGCCGGAGCGTGCCCGTGTCGCTCGCGGGCGCTCTGGGAGCGGGGGTCTGCATCGGACTGATCAACACGGTCTACTACGCGACGATGCAGGCGATCGTGCCGAACGAGATCCTCGCCCGCGTGCTCAGCATCGATTCGGTCGGCGCCTTCGTGGCGATCCCCGGGGGCTTGCTCGTCGGAGGAGTCCTCGCCGCGTCCCACGGGATACTGTTCGCCTATGCGGTGGCGGCGGTCGGGCTTCTCGTCAACGGCGCCATCCTGCTCGCCCTCCCGGGCGTCCGTTCGATACGGTACGGGACGAGCGCCCCCACCTGAGCCCGTTGATCGAACCGTCCGAGAAGGAGATCCGGGTCATCGTCCCCGAGGGGCGGGCAGATCCGCCGCTCGGGGACCGAGGTGGACGGGCGGGCTACTTCTCCGTCAATCCGGCGCGCGCGCGGAGCGCGTGGTAGAATCCGCCGAAGCTCGTGGCGGTCGGGGTCCGGAGACCCTGAACGCGCATCTGCTCGCGAACCTCTTTGGCGCCCTGGCGCAGGTCGAGCGTCTTCGCGGAGTCGTAGCGGTACTGGAACGTTCCCGACGGGCCGTGGGGGAACGGCTCCCAGTCGCGCGGAGTGGTCGTCCGGAGGTCCTGCGGGCGCTTCCCGTCGGTCGGTGAGAACGGCGGAAGCGTCAGGTGCTCCTCGGTGAGCCAGAGCATCGTCGCGTCGCGGATCGCCTGGGCGGTCGTCTCGTCGAGCGCCCCGGGCGCGACCTGCGCCTGGACCCATCCGACGAGCGCATCGAACGTCTTCTCCGCGTTGTCCTCGAGCATCTGGAGCACCGCGAGCCGGATCGCACTGCGGCGCAGCTGGTGGATCCCGGTGTCGCTCAGTCGGTAGTCGGCCGTCAGACCGAGGAGGCTCTCCGCGTTGTCGGCGAGGTCGCTGAGCGATAGCACGAACAGGGGGGTGGCGGCCTCGTCCGGCGAGACGAACCAGAGCGAGAACTCGCGGCCGTTGGTGAGCAGCACGAGGGGAACCTTCGTCTCCTTCGCTCGCTCGGCCACCGGGCCGACGTCGCGAACGTTCGCCGTCCGCTCGCGGACCTCGAGGAACAGGCGGGGACGACCCTCGGTGTTCAGGAGGGCATAGTCGACCGGGTCCTTGCGGGTCCCGGAGGTGAAATCGAGGTAGACCTGACGCTTGTCGTGGGGATCCCACCCGAGCGAGGTCAAGAACGGATTGACGATCCAGTGTCGGATCTGCTGCTCGGTCGCATCCTGCACATCGCGAAGCACTTCCCCGGCCACTTGACTGAAATCGGCCAGGCGGCGGCTCAGGTCCTGGGCTTCCATCGCGTCAAGCGATGTAGGGTGGGTCCCTTAAATCTACCCGTGCCGGGGAGGCGCTTCGGATAGAACGCCGGGGACTCCGACCCAGGGCGCTAAACGACGGCGGCCGGCGACCGGGGCGCCGCGCCACGGAGCTGCGCGGCCTCCCGGTCGAGGAACGGCTCGATCGGCTCGAGCGGGCGGTCGAGGCCGGGATAGGGGGTCGTGCCGAGCATGTCCGATAGCAGCCACTCGACCTCGTAGGCGTAGATCAGGGTCGAGCCGAGCGTCTCGAGGATCCGGGCGAGCCGGATCGAGTTCGGGGGGGAGAGCCTCCAATAATTCGGGGTCCGGCCCAGCGTAAGGAACATCCGCTCGGCCAGCTCGGAGTACGTCCAGCGTCGGGGGCCGCCGATCGTCACCGTTCGACGTCCTCCGTGCTCTCCTTCGATACGCAGCGCCCGAGCGAGGTCGCGGGTCGAGATCGGGCTCAGGTGGTACTCTCCGTTCCCGAAGATCGGCAAACGGCCGTAGCGATGGATCGTACGGAGCATCGCGGTCGCCAAGCGGTCGCCCGGCCCGAACAGCATCGTCGGCCGCACGATGGCGTAGTCGAGGGAGCTCGCCTCCAGCGCGCGGTCGACGGCGCGACGATAGGTGAGGTACGGCAGCGTCTGTTCGAGGGCCGCCGGCGCGTCCGGCACGCTGATGTGGATGAATCGGCGGACCTTCGCCGCGGCGGCCGACTGGATCAGACGGACGAGGTTTGCGGAGAGTGGCTCGAAGCGACGGTCGACCCCCGCGCGGTACCAGGTCACCGTGAGGATCGAATCGACGTCGGCGAGCAGGGGAGTCCAGTCCGGGATCGAGGCGGCGTCGGCGGCTACGAACTCTATCCGCGGATTCGACTCGGACGGGATCGGGTGGCGGTGCACCGAACGGATCCGGTGGTCGGCCAGGAACTCGCCGAGGACGGCGCGTCCGACCAGACCCCCGCACCCACCGACGACGAGCAGTCGGGGGAGAGGGGTCTCGGGGCTCGTCATGCCGTCCGCGCGGTCAACGGCGCCGCGGCCGACTCCGGCAACCCGTCTCGGGCGATTTCCCCGAAGATCTCCGCCCAGGCGGCGAGCAGGGAGGGCCGAACCAACGCGAGGGGGACCGGGTGGCCGAGCTCCTTGGCGACCGACGTCATCACCGCCCCGTCGAACCCGCACGGGTGGAAACGTTCGAACGCCGTGAGGTCGGGGTCGACGTTCAGCGCGAACCCATGGAACGTCACCCAATGATCGACGGCGATCCCGATCGACGCGATCTTGCGGGCGCCGTCCACCCACACACCGGGGCGACCGGAGACGTGCCCGGCCACGATGCCGAGCGGAGCCAACGTCCGCCCGACCACCGATTCGACGTCCCGGACGAAACGGCGAACGTCTCGCCCCCTGCGATCGAGGTCCACGATCGGGTAGCCGACCTGCTGACCGGGACCGTGATACGTCGCTTTCCCCCCCCGTTCGATCGGGACCACCGGTAGTCCGCTCTGGGCCGCGGCGCCGTCGTCCCCTTCGACCCCGACGGTCACCACCGGCGGATGCTCGACGAGGATCAGGGTATCGTCGATCGCTCCCGAGCGCCGGTCGCGGACCAACGCCCGCATCGCCGCGAGGGACGAGGGATAATCGCGGACGCCCCAGTCAATGACCACCGGCATCCGGCCGCCTCCGGGCAACGTGCATCGGCTCTCCGAGCCACAGGTGCGCAGCCTCCTGAAGCGCCTCCGAGAAAGTGGGGTGGGGGTGGATCGTGAGCGCGATGTCGCGCACCGTCGACCCCATCTCGATCGCGTGCGCGGCCTCGGCGATGTACTCTCCGACCGACTCTCCGGCCGCGTGGACGCCGAGCAGGAGACCCGACTTCTCGTCCCCCACCAGTTTGACCCATCCGGCGGTAGAGTGGCTGGCGTGCGCTCGGCCGAGAGCGGCGTACGGGAAGCGTACCTCGCGCGGGGAGAGGCCGGCGGCCTCGGCCGCTTCGCGAGAGAGACCGACCGTCGCGAGTTCGGGGTCGGTGAAGACGACGGACGGCATCGCCCGGAAGTCGAAGCGCGTCGAGAGGCCCGCGATCGCCTCCGCGGCGACGATCCCTTCCCGGTAGGACTTGTGCGCGAGCATCGGCGGTCGGGCGACGTCGCCGACCGCGTAGATGTGGGGCACGTTCGTCCGCATCTGCGCGTCGACCCCGATGAAGCCGGTCTTCGGGTCGGAGAGCACCCCCGCTTCGTCGAGCCCGAGCTCGCGGCTCGCCGGCTTCTTGCCCACCGTCACGAACAGTTGCTCTGCGGTAAGCGGCTCGGGGCCGCCCGGGCCCTCTACCGTCAGCTTTAGGGGAGTCCCTCGCTCGAGCTTCGTCGCCTGGGTCCCGACCCGGACCTTGACGCCCAGCCGCTCGAGCGCGCCGGTGAGCTCGCGTGAAAGGTCGGGGTCGAGCCCCGGGAGGAGCTGGGGAAGCAGCTCGACGATCGTGACCTCCACGCCGACGCGCGCGAGGAATTCTCCGAGTTCGCAACCACTGACCCCGCCCCCGAGGACGATCAGGGATCGCGGCAGCCGCTTCAGCGAGAGGAGCTCCCAGGCATTGACGACCCGCTCGCCGTCGGTCTCGAACCCGGGGATCGTGGCATGGACCGCGCCGGTGGCGATCACCGCGGAGGCGAAGTCGACCCGCTCGTGGCCACCGTCCGGTGCCTCCACGTCGAGGGACTTCGGGCCGGTGAAACGACCGCGACCCGGTAGAACGGTCGCACCGACTCCCTTGAGCAGCATCTGAACTCCCTGGCGTTCCTTCACGACGACGCTCTCTTTCCATCGCATCGTCGCGGCGAGGTCGAACGTCGCGGACTCGGCACGGACCCCGATCTCGGGACCCTCTGCGACGAGAGCGTGGTACAGACGGGACGCGTGGATCAGCGCCTTCGACGGGATGCACCCTCGATTCAGGCACTCGCCGCCGAGCTCGGAGCGCTCCACGACAAGGACCTTCTGGCCGAGTTGCCCGGCCCGGATGGCGGCCATATAGCCGCCCGGGCCGCCGCCCACGACGGCGACCTCGGTGGAGCGCGCGTACGTTCCCGCCATCGACCGGTCAGCGCCCTCCGACGACCCCTACGGACAGGGCGGATGAATAGACGTCTTCGGTCACGCTCCCGGGGGGCGGGAGCGGGGTGGATTCTGCTTCCTGGATCGCCGCGCGGACCGCCGTCTCCGACTCCTCGGCGATCGCTCGCTTGCGTTCCACGGAAAGGAGCCCGAGCCGGGTGAGCCACTCATCCAGCCGGTCCACGGGATCGTGCGCTCGAGCCCGGGCCGCCCAGTCCGCGGGCTGGTAGCGGCCGGGATCGTCCGAGCTCGAGTGCGGGGTCATCCGGTAGAGGAGGAATTCGAGGAGTTCGGGTCCCCCGCCGCCACGGATGCGCCCGAGCGCGGTGGCGAGCGACCCATAGACGGCCACGAAGTCGGTGCCGTCCACCCGTTCGCCGCGGAAACCGTACGCCTTCGATTTTTCGGCCAGTGTGGCTACGTGCGACTGCCGCTCGACCGGTATCGAGATCGCCCACTGGTTGTTCGTGCAGCAGAAGAGGACCGGCAGGCCGAAGACCCCGGCGAAGTTGAGCCCCGCATGGAAGTCGTTCGAACTGGTCGCTCCGTCCCCAAAGAATGCGAAAGCGACCCCGCCGGACCGGTCCCGCCGGAGGCCGTACGCCGTTCCGACGGCGTGCGAGATCTGCGTGCCGATCACGGACGACATCGAGACGTAGTGCACCTCGCGCGCGCTCGGGTGGCAGGGCATGTTCCGACCGCGGGCTGGGTCGCGCGCGTCGCCGAAGAGGTGATGGACGTACGTGGGGAGCGCGTGCCCTCGCACGAGGGCCACGAGCTGCTCCCGGAGCCCGGGGAAGACCCAGTCGTTGGGGAGGGAGATGAGACCGGCCGCGACGTTGACCGCTTCCTGGCCGGTCGCGGCGCCGTAGAAGCCGACCCGGCCCTGGCGCTGGAGCCCCTGCATGCGGGCGTCGAGCGCGCGGCCGAGCGCCATCCATCCATGCGCCCGCAGGGCGATCTCCTTCCAACCGGGCCCGAGGGCGGTCGCGGCGTCGCCCTCGCTGTAATGGAGCGGCTCGACCGGACCGGCCGCCGTCATGCGAGTTCGGCGAACAGCTGGTGCGGATCCTCGAGGTAGCTCTTGACGACCGCGAGGAACTGGGCCGCCTCGAGCCCGTCGTTCATGCGGTGGTCGACCGAAACGGAGAGGTTCATGAGGTCGGCCGGGCCGATCGTCCCGTCCGCCCGGTAGGCCGGCCGGCGCACGATCTTGTGGACTCCGAGGATCGCGACCTCGGGGTAGTTCAGGATCGGGGTCGCCAACACCCCACCCAGAAGCCCGAGGCTCGTGATCGTGAACGTGCTCCCGACGAGCTCCTCGCGGGCGAGCTTTCCGGCGCGCGCTCGGTCGGCGAGCTCGGTGATCTCTCGCGCGAGCGACGTCAGGCTCTTCGTGTCGGCGTTCCGGACGACGGGAACCATCAGCCCCTCGGGCGTCGCGGTCGCGATCCCGATGTGGTACTTCGACCGGAGGACCAGTTCCTGCCGGGCGTCGTCCACGGTGGCGTTGAGGCGCGGATGCGCCTTCAGACCGGCCACGACCCCTTTGACGACGAACGGGAGGTAGCTCAGCTTCACCCCTTGCTTCTCGACGTGCTTCGCCGTCCGATCTCGAAACCGTACGAGCTCGGAGGCGTCGATCTCCTCTACGTAGGTGAAGTGCGCCGCCCGGTGGACCGACTCCGACATGTGCTCCGCGATCACGCGGCGGATTCCCCGGATCGGGATCCGCTCGGCGACCTCGCTGTCGGCGAGTGCGGCGGAGGAGCTGGGTCCGACCGGGCCCGAGCTCGGCGCGGCCGCCGGGGCTGCGGCAGTGGCGGATTTCGCGGTGGCTGGGGCGCCAAGATCTTGTTCCGTGACGCGGCCCCCGGGCCCGGTACCCTGGACCCGGCTCAGGTCGATCCCTCGCTCCGCTGCCAGTCGCCGCAGATAGGGTGAGGCGAGGGTTGCTCCACCGCCGATCGGGGAGGAGGGTCCTCCGCTACGCGCCGCGGGGGCCGATATCGGCGCCGCGGGCGTTGCGGCGGCCGCCGGTGAGGCGGAATGGGCCGGCGCCGCGGGAGTCGCCGGCGCGCCACCACCCGGAAGATCGTACGTCACGAGGAGGCCGCCGACCTTCACCTTCTCCCCGACCGCGGCGTGGATCTTCGCGATCCGACCGCCCTTCGGGGATGGGATCTCGACGTTCGCCTTGTCGGTCAGAACGCTGACGAGCGGCTGGTCCTCCTGGATCGAGTCGCCCTCCTTTACAAACCATTGGACGACCTCCCCCTCGGCGACGCCCTCGCCGATGTCGGGCAACCGGAACTCATACGGCATGCGATCCCCCTACGCGGCGGTGATGGCCCCGCGAGCGGCGGCGAGGATGCGCTCGGTCCCGGGCAGGTAGACGTGCTCCAGGGCGTACGGGAACGGAGTGTCGTACCCGGTCACGCGTGCGATCGGCGCCTTGAGCGAGTAGAACGCCCGCTCCACGAGGAGCGCCGCGAGCTCCGCGCCAAAGCCACAGAATCGGGGCGCCTCGTGGACGATCACCGCGCGGCCGGTCTTCTCCACCGAGGCGATGACGGACGGCTCATCGAGCGGCACGAGCGTCCGGAGGTCGATCACCTCGGCCGACACCCCCTCCTTCGCGAGGGTCTCCGCGGCCTCGACGGACGGTGGGATCATGGCACCGTAGGCGAACAGCGAAACGTCGGTTCCTTCCCGGACCGTCCGGACCTTACCGAGCGGGACGCGGTGGTCCCCGTCCGGCACTTCGCCGCTCGCGGATCGGTAGATGCGCTTGGGTTCGAGGAATATCACCGGGTCCTCGTCATCAATGGCGCTCAGCAGCAGTCCCTTCGCATCCGCCGGTGTGGACGGCACCACGACCTTGAGACCGGCGGTGTGGCAGAAGTACGCTTCCGAGCTCTGCGAGTGGTAGAGGCCCCCCTTGATCCCTCCGCCGTACGGCGTCCGGATCACCACATGGCAGGGGAACTGGCCGCCCGAACGGTAGCGCATCTTCGCAAGCTCGCTCACGATCTGGTCGAACGCCGGATAGATGAAATCGAGGAACTGGATCTCGGCGACCGGTTTGAGGCCGTAGAGCGCCATTCCGATGGCCGTGCCGACGATCCCCGTCTCGGAGAGCGGCGTGTCGATGACTCGGTCGGCGCCGAACTCCTTGAAGAGGCCCTCCGTGGCCCGGAAAACCCCGCCGTTGACCCCGATGTCCTCGCCGAGCAGGAGCACGTCCGGGTCCGAACGCATCGCCTGCTGCAATCCTCGATTGACCGCCTGGACGAGGGTGAGCTCGGTCACGGGGGCCCTCCTCCTTTGGCCAGCAACGCGGCCGCCTCTTTGCGCTCGGTATCGAGTCGGTAGGGAACGGTGGCATAGACATCTTCGAATATCGAGAGCGGATCGAGGGGAGCCACGGACTCGGCGGCGGTCACCGCGGCTGCGATCGCGGCGCGGGCATCCTCCAGGATCTTCGCGTCCCCCGCGGCGTCGAGGGTCCCGGAGGAGAACAACGCCTGCTGGGTCCGGTGCAGCGGGTCCCTCCCCTTCGCGGCTTCGACCTCCGCGTCCGGGCGGTAACGGTGAGGATCGTCCGAAGTGGAGTGCGGGCCGAGCCGGTAGACCTGGGCCTCGATCAGGGTCGGGCCGCCTCCCCCGACGGCCCGGCGTCGCGCGGCACGCACCGCGGCGTAGACCGCCCCGAGGTCGTTTCCGTCCACGACTTCGCCCGGGAAACCGTAGGCATAGGCCTTCTCGGCGAGGGTTGCGCTGTGGGTCTGGCGCTCCCTCGGGAGCGAGATCGCCCACTGGTTGTTCTGACAGAAGAAGATCACCGGCGCACCGAACACCCCGGCAAAATTGAGTCCGGCGTGGAAGTCGTTCGAGCTCGTGGCGCCGTCCCCGAAGTACGTGATGGTCGCGATCGGCGACTTTCGTCGCGTCGCCGCCATCGCCGCGCCGACCGCCTGCGTGATCTGCGTGCCGATCGGGCTCGACGCCGAGACGAAATGCTGGTCGGCGAAGGCGAAGTGATTCGGCATCTGGCGGCCCCGGCTCCGGTCCTTCCCGTTCCCGTAGAGCTGGTCGAAGATCATCCCGAGTGTCGCCCCCCGGACCAGCGCGACCGCGAGTTCCCGGTAGGCGGGGAACACCCAGTCGTCTCGTTCCATGGCGAGCGCGGAGCCGACCAGGGCACCTTCCTGACCGGAATGCGGCGCGTAGAAACCGATGCGGCCCTGGCGTTGGAGGGAGAGGCACCGCTCGTCCATCGCCCGGACGAGTACCATCGTCCGATACGCCTCGAGGCGGCGGCTCTCGGGAAAGACGTCGGATCCGGTCGCGGGCACTACCGGCACGGCGGCGCTCTCGCTCACGGCTCCTCCGAGGCGTGCGACTGACGCTTTGGATAATAACTCTACCAATCCCTGGACCCCCCCGAAACGGCCCTCCTCGGGGTGTAACGGGCCGTCTCGCCACCACCGACATCCCCATTAACGAGAGTGCGTGGTGCGCGCGCACCCGGGGGCCCCCATGTCGACCGACTCTCTCGCCATCGAGACCGTCGGCGTACGCCGGGTCTTCGAGAGCCGAAAGGGGTTCCTGTTCCGCGAAGCGACCCGCACCGAGGCGCTCCGGGGCGTCGATCTGCGGGTCCAGCGCGGTTCGATCTTCGGATTGCTTGGTCCGAACGGCTCGGGGAAGACCACGCTGACGAAGATCCTCTCCACGCTCCTGCTCCCCACCGAGGGAAAGGCCTTCGTCCTCGGGCACGACGTCACCACCGACACGGCTTGGCTGCGGCCTCGTATCGGTCTCGTGCTCGGCGGGGAGCGGGGGCTGTACAACCGGATCAGCGCGCGGGAGAATCTGCGCTATTTCGCGGACCTGTACGGCATCCCCGTCGCAGAGCGGGAACCTCGGATCCGGGAGGTACTCGAGCGCGTCGACCTCGTGGAGGCCGCCGACCGCCGCGTCGAGGAGTACTCCCGAGGGATGAAGCAGAAGCTGCACATCGCCCGGGGCGTGCTGCACCGGCCGGAGATGCTGTTCCTGGACGAACCGACGATCGGGCTCGACCCGAAGAGCGCTCGGGAGACGCGCAAGCTCGTGCGATCGCTCGTCGGCGACGGGGTGACGATCTTCCTGACGACGCACTACATGTTCGAAGCGGAGGAGCTCTGTCCCGAGATCGCGGTTCTTTCGAAAGGGCGGATCGTGGCGCGCGACGCGCTCGCGGGACTTCGCCGGTTGGTCGGAGGCGACCGCACCCTCGAGGCGGAGGCGTACGGATTCGAGGACCGGGAGCTCGAAGTGCTCCGTCACCTCCCCGGCGTCTCGAAAGTGGTGAGCGAGGAGTTCGGACCGGTGATGCGGCTCACCATGCGGGTGCGCACGACGGAAACGACGACGGACGACCTCACGAAGGCGCTCCCCGGACACCCGGAGCTCGCGGTCCGAGAGCGGCGGACGTCCCTCGAGGATGTGTATCTCGACCTCGTGGAAGAGGAGGCGCGGTAACGATGGCGATCGCTCACTCGGAAGTGTCGCGGCGGCGGGCGGTCTCGGCGTCCCTGCGGCTTTCCGTGCTCCAGTTCATGGCCGACCCCCAATGGCTCGTTCCGTCGATGATCGCCCCGGTCATCTTCGGCCTCGTATCGTTCGAGCTGTTCCGAGGGTACGGAGGGTCGTACTACCTGATCTACGCGATCCTCGGCGCCGGAATGATGAGCATGTGGGGCCAGACGCTCTACGGGAGCGGCTGGGCGACGGGTCAGGACCGGGTGTTCGGGACGCTCGAGCCGACCATCCAGGCGCCGACACCGTATCTCTACGTGGTGCTCGGCCGCGTCCTCTGGAACGTCGTCTCCGGGCTCGTCGGGGGCCTGATCGTCTACCTGGTCGTGATCGCCGCCGCCGGGTCGGTCCCCGCGGTTCCGAACCCCGTGGGGTTCGCGCTGTTGTTCGTGTTCGTGATGCTCACGCTCGCGGCCGTCGGCGTCGTCTTCGCGGCGTTCTACGTCTACACCCGCTACGCGGGCTTCATCCAGAATATCGGAGAATTTGCATTCTACGTCGGGACCGGATGCATGTTCCCCGTCGTGATCCTCCCGTTCCTCGCGTGGCCGGCGTCGCTCTTCTTCCCGCCGACCTGGGCGCTCGACGCGCTCCGGTATCTCGCGATCCCAGGGTATCAGGGATTCAGCTGGGGGTTCGGATGGGACCTTGTCGGAGCGATCGGAACGACCGCGATCTACCTCGGGATCGCCGGGTCGATCTTCCACCGGGTGGAGCGCCACGTCCTCGAAGAAGGGAATCTCTCGGAGTACTGAGCCGGGACGCAGATCTCCATGGCAGACACCCCGGTCTATCACACCTCGTTCCTCCGGACGTTCTGGACGAACGCCGTCATGGCACCGCGCACGAGCCTCGGCTTCATGCGGATCGACTTCGTCCTCGGCACCGTCTTCGTGATCCCATTGACCCAGATGGTCTTCTTCGCGTTCGTCGTGCAGCTGAGCGCCGCGGGGGCGCCGGGCGCCGCGGCGAGCATCGCGTTCACGGCCGTCGGCAACGCCGTCGCGACCGTCACCTACTCGAGCGTCTTCTCCGTCTGCCAGACGACCGACTCCGAAAAGCAGCAGGGGACGATGGAGCACCTGCTCGTCTCGCCCGCGAACCGGCTCGCCCTCTACTTCGGTCGGGGGCTCATCCCGATCCTGATCTCGCTCGGCACGGTCACCGTCGGGCTGATCTACGCCGCCGCGTTCTTCGGCGTCCAGATCCCGACGTCGACGATCCCATCGCTCGCCGTGTCGATCGTCCTCACCGCCTTCGCGATGGTCGGATTCGGACTGTTGTTGGGAGGGATCGCGCTCTACCTGCGGACGTCGATCATCTTGGGGAACATCTTCCTGTTCGTTGGGCTCCTGCTCTCCGGCGTCAACTTCCCGGTATCGCAGCTCCCCGTTCCGCTGCAGTATGTGGGGGATGCGCTCCCTCTGACCTGGGGGCTGAAGGCGATCCGCGTCGCCATCTCGGGGGGTTCGTTGGGAAACCTCGCCTGGCTCTGGGCGGCCGTAGCGATCGCCGCCGGGATCACGTTCGGAGCCTCGATCGCTCTATGGAAGATCTTCGAACAGCGGGCGCTGTCGACGGGTAGCATCGCGCGGTTCTGAGTCGCCGGTCAGTTCCTCACGCCCCGTTCATGCCCCCCTTTTGTACTAGCAGTGCGATTTTCCCCTCGTGCGGCGCTCGCTCCCCGTCACGGTCTCAGCCGCCGAACGGCGGGAGCTGAAGCGCTGGGGCCGCGCGGGCGGACCGGCCGATCGACGCTCGGTTCGCGCCCGAATCGTCCTCGCGGCGGCGGACGGGCGACCGAACTCTTCGATCGCACGGACGCTTTGCGTCACGCCCGAGACCGTCGCGCGATGGAGGGATCGATTTCGGACGATGGGGCTCGACGGCCTTACCCGGGAAGCACCCAGGGCCGGTGCGTCGACCCGTGTTCCTCGAGATCTCATCGAACAGGTCCTCCGGGCTACGATTCCCGACCCGCGCTCGGGTCGGACCGTCTGGTCGACGCGTTCGCTCGCTCGAGCGCTCCGAACGAATCATATGACCATTCACCGGATCTGGCAGAGCTACGGCCTCGCCAACGCCCGGGAGGATCGGCGACCGGACCTTGACGGGGCAACCCATGCCGACCTCGCGGGAGTCTTCCGGAGTCCGGCCGCGTCCGCGGTCGTCTTCGGTCTCGCCGGACCTACCCGCCGCCGCTCGGGGTCGGTCCGGGCGGTCGGAAGGTCGGTTCCTCGGGACGAATTGCCCGATCCGATCGACGCTGCCACGGAACTGACCGAGGTGCTTCGGGCACCGCGGGCGAAAGGTTCGACGGGGCCCGGCGGGACCCTCTCCGCCGGCTCGCTGCTCGTGTTCCTCCGCGAGCTTGAGTCCCGAACCCCCCCGGGAACTCGGCTGGACGCGATCTTCGACCGCCCGCTCGAGTCGCTCGGGGGACGCGTTGCCGCCTGGCTCGACTCCCACCCTCGGTACCGCATCTACACGAGCGAAAACTCCGAGGCGTGGAGCCGGTCCGCTGAGGCGTGGTTCCGCCGCTGGCAGAATGTGCGGCTGGACCCCGATAGTTTCCGGGGCGTCCGGGAGTACCGACGTGCCGAACGAATGGGCCGCCTCGATGGCCCAACCCGGGCTCTCCCATCGACCTGGACTGCTTCACCGGATCTGTTCCGGTGGCCCCCTCGGCGAACGGGAGCCGCTGCGGGGACGCGCCGGGCCGGGCGGGGGGGCGGATCCCGTCGCGCCGCACCCAATCACCGATAAGTAATCCCGAACGCCATCGAACCGGCGTGCCCCCGAAACCCGTCGACCCTCCGCCGCGGCCCCGCCGTCGGCTGGGCCGTTGGCCGCTGATCGCGATCTGCACCGTCGGGGCGATCGCCGTGATCCTGATCGCTACGACGCACCCGTGGTGGACGGCGGCGACTCCCGAGCCGACGATCACGCTGACCACGATGAGCATCTCGTTCACCGGCTCCGGCTCGGGGGCCGTCAAGGCGACCTCGGTCTGCGCGGGACACTGCCCGGTCCTTCTCAGCGTGGGAGGGAGCCAGACCCTGACGTTCACCGTGACGCCGGACACGGCGTTCACCAATTGCGACCCGTCGGTCTACTACACGGTCACCAAGGTGACCGAAACGACGACCGGCGGCGCCTTCCCGATCGCCGGGGTCACGGCCGATTCGGGTCGAACTAGCCTCCCGGTGACGATCCCGAATCCGGTGGGTTCGACTACGTGCGTAACGACCGCCCAGATCTGGGTCGACTTCAATGTCGTGGACCAAGGTCCCTCGAGCCAGACCCCGGCGCTCAAGGTGACGGTCATCCAGTCGTAAGCCCCGGATCGGTCGGCCGGGACCATTCCCTTCCCGACGCACCCGGGAAGGCTTATCAGGTGGAAGCCGGCATTATTACCAACGTGCCTCCCTCGCGCGTGCGCTTCCGACTCGGCGGTGCCCGGAGTAGCCGGGGTATGGCGGAGGGCGTTGCCACTGTCCTGCTCGTGGCGATCACGGTCGTCCTCTCCGCGCTGATCTTCGCGGTCCGGTTCCCCATCACCCCGGCGCCCCCCAACGTCTCCTACCAGATCGTCACTGGCGGCACTCGCCCGGTCTGGGGCGACCCGACCGATTGCCACCCGGACCTGCCGCAGGCGCCGAGCTACTATCTCGGCCTCGGAAAGTCGGTCACCCTCTACAATGACTACATGAACGCCTGGTGGGCCGACTGCGATTTCGGAGATACCGGTACGTACAACCTGATGAACGTCAGCGCGATCCAGATCGTCGACGTCTCGGTCGCCGTCCCGCTCGCCGATGTCGAGTTCCAGTTCATCTGCACCAACACCACCCCGAAGTACGTCCAGACGACGTTCGTTCAAGGGCCCCTCTCTTCCATGGAATGGGTCCCCGGCTCGAGCCAGAACCTCTCCGCGAGCGCCCCGAAGATCGGCAAGTGCGCGACGTACGACGCGAGCGGCATGGGCGCGAACAGCGTCTACTACAATCGGCTCGGCTACTTCGACCCGGTCGACTACCAGCGCAGCGACCTCGCGCCCGGCCAAACGATCATCATCTACGTGCACACGCCGAACTCCGTGCTTGAAGCGCCCAACCCGATCGAGCCCGTGAGCTCCTGGAACATCTCGGACGCGGACGACTATCACGGCGCTCCGCCGTGGTGCTTCACTGTGCCCGGGGCCTGCGCGATCAACCTCATCGACACCGAGTGGCGGCCCGGGGTCATCCTCACGACGATCCCGCTGTGGATCGTGTAGAATGGGCTCGCCCTACCCTCGCCCGGGATGGCTGGGCCGCCAGAGGAAGTCCCACCCGAGAACGTTCGTCCTCGCGATCCTCTGCGCCGCCATCATCGTGGTCGAGGTCGGCGCGGTCACGAACCTGTTCGGACTGCTCAACAAGCCGAGCTCGACAACCACGACGACCGAGCCGAACCTGAATCCGTTCGCGGAGATGGTCGCGACCATACTGAGCGAGGTCAAGTACACCGGCGGTTCGAGCGGTTACCTGGCCGAGCTCGAAGGCCAAGAATTGTGCAAGACGAGTTGTCCGAGTCTCACGGTCTACACGTTCCACGACCCCCCCGAGATCGGCCTCTACTTCTTCTTCAACGTCACGAACACGGCTTCGCACGGGGTCAACATGTCCCAGCCCGTCCTCGGGATCAGCGGCTCCAACCAGAGCGTCTTCTTCCTTCAGACGTTCTGCTGCTACACGCACGTGAACCAGCCGTACGACGAGCCGCTCACGGTCGGGCTCCAGTTCATGCCGGCCGGGGCCGCCGGCAGCACGATCGGCTTGAAGGGGTACATCTACTCGACCTGGCCGGTGGCGCTCAGCCCGGGAAACCTGTACCACCTCTACTTCAACGTCACATCGAACTGAGCGGCTCCGGCACGCGCTCGGTCGGAGCGCGGGCCCGTCTCACGCGGCGTCGATCTTTCGCCGAGCTTCGGCCGTGCCTTCGGTGAGCGCGTTCAGTTTCGCCCAGATCACGTCCCACGAGCGGGTCCGAAGACCGCAGTCGGGGTTGACCCGGATCCGGGCGGGATCCCCCAGATGTCGAGCCGCCCTCAGGATCCGGTCCGTAACGAGCGCGGCGGGCTCGATCTCGTCGCGGTGGACGTCGACGACGCCGAGGCCGATCCGACGCGTGTCGCCGTACTCCCGCAGCTGGGCGAGGAGCGCGTAGGCGTCCCGGCCCGGGGCGTCCCGGTTCGCGAACTCGAGCGCCCACTCCTTGCAGGATTTCGCGTCGAGGATCGCCGGGAGCAGCCGAGGGTAGTCCGAGAAGCAGAGATGCATCGTGAATTCGGCCGGGAGACCCTGCACGGCCGTCTCGAACCCTTCGACCGCGAGCGCCGTCTCGTCCGGGTGGGTCCCGAGCGCCGGTTCATCGATCTGGATCAGCGTCGCGCCGAGGCGGACGAGGTCCTCGAGCGTCGGCCGAAGCACGTCCTTCGCGAGCGCCAGGACGAGCTCCCGCTGGGCGCTCGTGCGGCCCTCCCGGCGGTACCGGTTCTTCTGCCGCCCCAGATAGTAGTCGTTGAACGTCCACTCCGACAGGGTGTACGGGCCGGTGACCGGCACCTTGAGCGACGCCGCGGCGGCCGGGCCGACGGTCGCGAGCACAGAGCGGAACTCGTCACTGTGGTAGGGTTGGTTCAGGCCGAGGGGGCCTCGGACGGCGGCTTTGCGGAAGTACTTGTTGTCAAAGGAGCGCACGTGCCCGACGAACTCCGCCCCGCGGATCGACCGGAACGGGTGCTCGGACATCTCGATCCGGTGCGCCTCCCCGTCGTAGACCCGGTCGAGGCCCGCGGCCCGCAGGAAGGCGAGATTGAACCGGGACCGCCGCTCGGGAAGCGGCGAATCCGCCGTGTCCTTCGCCAGATGCACCCGCTCCGCCCAGTGGGCGATCGTCTCGGGCGTCGCTTTGGGGAGGCTGCCGATCTCCTGCGTGGGGAACAGCGTCATCGGGCGAGCTCCGTTCGCAGCGCCGGCAACAGCTCGAGCTTCTCCGCAGCGGCCGTGAACGGAAGCAGGTCGAGCGGCGGACTCGGGCCCAGCCACACCGTCTCCGGGGCCAGCGGTCGAACGGCCGCCCGGACGAGCCGTGCGACCTCCCCGGTCTCCTCTCGAACGGTACTTCGGGAGTCGATGCACCCGACGCCGAGTCCGCGACCGGGAATCTTCTCGCCCGCCTCGAGGCTCGATTCGAACAGGTCGAACCCGACCACGTCCACCGGGAGTCTGGAGAGGAGGGGCCAGGCCGGTGCGACGTCCCCAAAGTACGTCCAGAGGATCTTCGTGGCGGCGGGCAACGCGGACGCGAGCCGCTGGTAGGCGCGGCGTAGCTCGGGAACGTCCCCTCGGGGGGGATCGTACACCAGCATCGGCTCCTGGAACTGAACCTGCCGGGGCACCCGGGCCCCGAGGGACGATAGCTCTGCCGCCATCGCCTCGGCGATATGCTCGATCGGTGCATTCGAGTCGGTCGGCGCGTACTGGACCTCGGACATCTTCCGGAACGTGTACGGACCGGGAAGGATTGCCCGGGAGGTCGCGGGGTCCGGGAGCCATCGGCCGAGCTTTCCTCCACTCTCCTTGGGAGGCCGTTCGAAGATCGGCTGTCGGTAGAAAGTGTTCGTCTCGAAGTTCCGGGTCAGCGTGCCCGCGGAGACCCCCCGCCAGATCTCGGTGAACGGCCGGAACATGTCCGCCCATCGGAGATACCCTCCCGTCCGGACATCGAGCTCGAGCCGACCCTCCACCGCCGCGACCTCCGACTCGGCTTTCGCGAACGCGGCCTCGCCCGCGGGTACGGTGATGCGGCCCCGATCGAGGTCGCGGGTCGCCTGAACCAGCTCCTCGGTCCGAGGGAACGGGCCGGTAACGCATGTGCGATAGACGGTCATCGATCTACCCGGCGGCTCCGCCGCCGACCTCCTTTTCGAACGCGCTCAATAGCTCTACGGCGGTGGCGAAGTGACGCGGCGAGACGACCTCGACGTTCACCCCGAGGGGCACCGGGACCTCCCAGCGCTTCGCGGCCTCGAGCACTCCACGCCAGGTGCCGATCGCGGCACCGATCGACCCCGCACCGTCCCCGGAGACGAGCATATGCTCGACCTTCTCGGGAACCTCCGCCCCCAGCCATCGGACGAACTCGAGATCGTCCTCGTCGGCGACGGGCGCCACGGAGAGGATCACCGTAGAGGGAGTCACCGCGTAGGCTCGGCAGAGCCGGCCATATTCGTCGATCAGCTGGGAGATCGGTTCCGGGTCGAAGACGATCTGGGTCGTGAAGAACGTCGCGCCGCTCTTCGTCTTGGTGAGCATGCGGTAGCCCTCATCACCCCGGTGGGGAATGACGACGTTCCCGATCCGCCCCGCGTGCTCCCGGATGAGCGGAAGGACGCCGGCGTTCGCCTCCACGACCGAGGGGCCCGGGTAGGGTATGTAGCGACTCGTGCCGCCGATGAACATGACGTTCTTGATCCCGTCGTGGATCGTCTTGCGGCACCACTCCTCGAGCTCGGGGATCGATCGCACGTGGGCGACCACGCGGTTCAGGATCGCTTCGCACCCGGACGCTTTCGAGACCGCGCTCGCGAACCGTCGGACGTCCCCCGAGCGGTACATCGGATCCCCGTTGTGGTTTTCGCTGACGAGCTCCGGCACGACGAAGGCGTCCACGCGGGGATGGGCCTCGAGCAGCGTCACGACGCGGTGAATGTACGCCTCGACCTTGTCGTGCGCCGTGCGCGCGGACGGCGGCACCGGCTCGAACAGCACGGGCCGGTCGGACAATGCCTGCGAGAGCGTCCTGCGCGTCGTTCGGTCCACGTTCCTTGGGGTCACGGGGTGGCGCACCGGGCCGGCCCTCGGGGTCCCGTGGGACTCGCCCTCACGAGAGGAACCGGTCGCTTCGCCCGCGCTGCGGGAGATTGAATTCCTCGCGCTCCTTTAACCTCGCGGAGCGCCGCGGGCGCCCTCATTCTGTCGCCCTCTTCGCGACAGAATCGCTCGGGGGCCGGTTTTCCGTTGTAGCGCGGCGGCAACTCACCAGCGGCGATACGTCCGTCGATTTCGGGGGCCCGAGTCGTCGTCGGACCGGCCGCCCGATGGAGGACCGCGCCGTCCGCGTCCGTCCCCCCGTCCTTCTCCGCGACCGCGCTCCCGGCTTCTGACGTGGTCGCGGCGCTCGGGGCGGCCGCCGCCCCGGCCACGGCCCATCCCTCGGCTCTCGCCCGCGGCTCGAGGAGGGGCGGGAGCGTCGTACTGGAAGCCGGGGATCCGGGCGCGTGGGATCTCGAATCCGAGCAGCCGCTCGATACGGACGAAATCGGATTGCTCGTCGGGCGCGACGAACGAGTACGCGTCGCCCTGTCGTTGGGCTCGGGCCGTTCGACCGACTCGATGGACGTAGACCTCGGACTCGTTCGGAATGTCAAAGTTGATCACGTGCGAGACCCCCTCGACGTCGATCCCGCGGGCGGCGATGTCGGTGGCGACCAGCACGCGATGATCCCCTTCGCGGAACCCTTCGAGCGCCCGGACGCGTTGGCTCTGACTGCGGTTGCCGTGGATCACCGAGGCGGGAATCCCCCACTGATCGAGCTGGCGCGCGAGACGATCCGCCCGGTGCTTGGTCCGCGCGAACACGAGAACGCTCGACATCGTCTCGTCGCGCAGCAGCTCGCGAAGCAGCGCGGCCTTGAGATGGCCGGGAACCGGGAGCGCGAGGTGCGAGACGCCGACCGCCGCCACGGTAGTAGGATCGACATGGACCATTCGGGGTTCCCGCAGGAACTCGTGGGCCAGTTCAACGACCGCGGGCGGCATCGTAGCGGAGAAGAGCATCGTCTGCCGAACGCGCGGAATCCCGGTCAGGATCCGGCGCACATCCGGGAGGAACCCCATGTCGAGCATGCGGTCCGCCTCGTCAAGGACCAGGATCCGGAGCGAGTCGAAGTTCACGTAGCCACGGTTCATGTGGTCGAGCAGCCGGCCCGGTGTCGCGATGATGATCTCCGCGCCGCCGCGGAGGGCCCGGGTCTGAGGCTCCATCCCGACGCCCCCGTAGACCGCCGCCCCGCGGCGCTTCGTGTAGTGGCCCAACTTCTTGACGAACCCTTCCGCCTGGAGGGCAAGCTCCCGGGTCGGGGTCAGCACGAGCGCGTAGATGCGGCCCGGCGGCAGGTCGAGGGTCCGCTCGAGGATCGGAAGCAAGAAGGCGGCGGTCTTTCCCGTGCCGGTCTGCGCCGTGGCGACGATATCGCGTCCCCCGACCGCGTCGGGGATCGCCTTGCTCTGGATCGGGGTCGCGGCGTGGTATCCCATCTCCCGGATCCCTTGCCGGAGCGTAGGGTGGAGAGGCAACTCTTCGAATCGCACGTCCGCCGCGGGGGCGGCTGCGTGCCGTGTGGGTCGTTCGGTTTCGGCCATTATGTCTCGGTCTCGGAGCCGGCGGGCGCTTAAGAGCGGGACCCACGCTCATTCGAGGGCGCGTGAGTCCGTAGCATAGGTCGCGGACGAACTGGCCCCAAGGCGACACCAGCGCGTCGGAAAATCGACCGCCCGGGAGCCGGTCGACTTAGGATATCTTTCGAACGGCCCGGACCCCCAGCGGACCGTTCGGAAGCGCCTGCCAGTGCCCCTGATGCCGGTCGAGAAACTCCTTCCAGGCGGTCGTCCAGTCGGTATCGTCCGAGGCGAGGACCCCACCGCTCTCGAGGGCCGTCCAGGCCGATTCGTACTCGAACTGCTGGTGGTCGTGGGAGTGGTCCGAATCGTGGAAGAAGAAGCCGACGCCGCCGGCGAGCGCCGCAGGAAGCAGCACTCGGGCGTCGCCCAGTCGGAGGGTCCAGCGGTCGCGCAGCGCGGTGGGGATCAAGTGACCGGTCTCGTCGGCCGACCGGACGTGGGCGTGCGCAAGGCGTCCGTCCGCGTTGAGCGAGGCGGCCGTTCGAGGCAGATCGATGGAGATGAGCTGGCCCGAGCCGTTCCGCTCGAGCGCCGAGAGGATCGCCGTCGACGTCTTCCCGAAGTGAACCCCGGTCTCGACCGCCACGCGGGGGTGACACATCCGGACCAGGCGGTACAGGTACTCCATGCGCAGGTAGTCGCCGTACATCGCGAGCAGCACGCGCTCCGGGTGCCCCCACGACCAATCCTTCCGACGCCGCGTGGTTCCGATCCAGTGGGGATCGCCGACGAGGCGCACGGGCCAGACCGATGAGCGCTCGGGGAGGCCGGCCCTCACGAGGAGTCCAATGTCCGCGGCTAGAAAATAACGGCTTCGAGATCGGACGTAGGCTCCGGCCAGCTCCGAGCGGGGGTCCCGAGAGACTGGCGTGCCCGTCGAACGGCCTTCGGGGTGAGCGCGCTGGCGCCCCCGCTGCGACTGAATCAACGCTCTTTATAGGGGAAAAACCGGTCCGCAATTCGTCCACGAGTCATGGCGAGTCACCGAGAGCCGCCGAAATTCCACGTCGTGTCGGCATGGACCCCGACCCGGTATCCCGGTCCCAACGCGGAGGAGCGTGGATTCCGAACCTCTCCGTCGCCTCCCGCGGCCCCCGTGCGGCCCGCCCCTACCCCGGTCGCTGCCTCCCCGATTCCGCTGCCGACCCCGGCAACGGTCGCACCGCTCCCGTCGTCCGCCCCTCCTTCCGAAGAACCCCTCTCCGCCCCGGCGAAGACCCCCGCTCCTACCGGCCTCTACAACCTTCACTCGCTGCTGAGCCGAGCCTGGTCCGAGCCCCCCGCTGGGCACGGGAGTTCCCCCACCGTGGCGATGGTCCCGCCGGCCGAGCGCCCGGCGCCCGTACTGCCGCCCTCCTCCTCGAGCGGCACATCGTCCACTTCCCTCCTCGCGACGGCCGGCGCGTCAGCCCGCCCCTTCTCTCCCTCTCACCGAGGGTCGACGGGACCCCGGGCGTGGATCTGTCCCCGCTGCCGGCTTACCAACGCCCCGTGGTCGCGGGCCTGCACGAGCTGCCGGACCGCCGCGCCGCACCACTGATCGCACGTCTTCTGCGCGCGCACGACACGTAGCGGGAGTTACTCCCCACGGACGAACCGACGGACCGCCGTCGGTCGAAATTGCTCCATGCCAGAGAGCCGGGAGCCGTCCGAGCGGGCGAGGAGCGGGAGAATATCGTCGGAATGCACCCATCGGGAGACCAGGTCGCGCTGGTCGCCTGGCTGGTTGACGTTCACGAGGGTCACCCCGCAACCGGCTTCCTTGGCCTCCTCGAGCACCAGGTTCACCGCCATGATCTCGGCCCGCGGGACGTGCCACTCGTTTGCAGGACGCGCCGGTCGGACTGGCGGGGCGGTGGAGCCCTTCCCTCGCAGCATCGCCGGGGGGACGACCGTCCCGGTCAGGCGGGAGAGGAACGAGTAGCTCACGTCACGGCTCAGATCCTCCTCGGGTCCCGGCTCGCCAGAGACGAACAGCACGAGAACCTCGGCCGGCGGCGACGACATCTCGAACTGCGGTAGGTAGGCGGTTCGCTTAGCCCCTTCGAGAGGGGGGACCCGCGAGTTCGATGGACGTCCGTCGGGTCTCAGCGCAGGACGATGTTCACGTTCCCCGTGTACTTGCTTCCCGGAGCGTGGAAGGAGACGTTGAGCGGGAGGGTGGCCGAGCCCGGTATCGTTCGGGGGATCTGCGCGCTGTAGACGACGAATCCGCTCGTGTTGGTCGAAAGATGGTGGATCGTGCACGCCGTGCCGTTGTAGTTGGGCATCTCGAGCTCGAACGTCTGGTTCGACCCGATCGTGGCGTTGAACCCGTCGAACTCGATCGCGTTCACCGAGAGCCCGCACACGTCGTCCGGTGCCCAGACGACGATGTTGGCGACCTGCACCGGGGGCGCGGAAAGGTAGACAAACCCGACCACGGACGCGATCACGATCGCGACGATCACGAGGACGACGAGAACGACCCACGGCCGACGGCGACCTCGCGCCCGGGGGGCTGCCCCGGGTTCCGGCGGTGTCCCCGGCGCCGGGGGTAGAGAGAATGGGGAGGTCCCGGTGGGGAGGGGCGCGCTGGGAGCCGTCCCGAGCGACGTTCCGCAGTAGGTGCAGAACGCTATACCGGGCGTCGTCGCCGCGCCGCAGCCGGGACAGGTGCTCGCACCCACGCGCTCTCGCAACCGAGGTCGCTCTTAGCCCGAGCGCTCCTCGACGGGTCGGGACCTCGAGCGAGGACTCCGTTTATCTAGACGCTTCGGCTCGGCGAACTCCCCGGGTGCTTCCGTGCAGAGTCTCCGAACGGCCCAACGCCTGTCCGCCTACAATCGAACCGTATTCGAGAAGTATCTTCGGTCGGCGGTCCGGCGGGGATGGAAGGTCGCGTGCAAGGACCGAGGCACGGGGCACCTGTCGATCAAGAACACGCTCGTCCACATCCTGAACGTCCACGAAGCGTGGATGGTCGCCGTCGCGCAGGGTCGCTGGGAGGTGTTCGACGTTCCGGGCCGGCGGGGCCCGGATGTTCACTCCTGGGCAGAGCTTCGGAAGTACCGAGACCGCGTCTGGAAGGGGGTCGACACGCTGATGGCCGGGCTCACGGACGCCACGCTCCGACGCCCGGTGAAGGCGCCCTGGATGCCCGGAAAGTACACCCTCGAGGATGCGTTCTTCCAGACGTCGTTCGAGCAGGCGCACCATTTGGGCGAGATCATCGGCGTCTATTGGCAGGCCGATTGGCCGCCGGCCCCGATGACCTGGATCGAGAACCAGGGTCGCCCGGGTCGTCGCCGCTAGCGGCCCCGCGTCCGGGGGCGCCGGCACGACCCGTAGGTCCGGTGGACCGTCGCGGAGCAGAAAGGGCGGCCAGGATCGCCTTCACGGTCGCGGCGGTCGACCCCGCGGCGTCGATCGGGATGCCGATCCGGAATCGAGTGGTCTTCTCGTAGACCGCGCGGGCCGCCGCGGGGCCGTGGGGGGTTTCACGCTGCGAGTCCCGTTCGATGCAGACCGCGAGGGGCGCCTCCAGCGTGAAGATCCAGTGGCGCGAACCGAGCCGCTCGGTCAGCTCTTCGATCTGCCGTTCCCAGTAGAAGTTCCCGTCCACGATCGCCGGCCGACCGCGCGCTTTCGCCTCCCGGACCCGTTCGATCACGAAATCGTTCGCTCGAAGGAACTCGGAGAGGAGTCCTTCCTCCCACAGCCCGTGGTCGTCGAGGATTCGGTCGACCGAGATGTACTCGGCGCCGAGCCGCTCCGCCAGCCACTCGGAGACGGTCGTTTTCCCGATCCCGAGCGGCCCGCGGACCAGGAGGTAGAAAGGCTCACCTTGGGTCGGCAACGCCCCCTCGGATCGATTTCGACCTGTTTACTTCGGCGGGGACTTCCGGCTTGCGCTAACGACGCACCCGAATTACCTCCCGGTAGTGGGCCGAGCCAGATTCAACCCCTGAAGGGTTCAAATCCAGACTTTTTTCTGCTGGCAGTTGGCGAAATCAGTGCCTCGCGCCGATCCCACTCGAATGATCTAACTTTTCGATAGGGGGTCATTAGAGAACCCCCTCATCCGGAAAGGGTCCGGCTCGCGACGATGGGCCCCGACCATAGTTACGGCGCCTGTTACAGGACCTGGCGAAGCAGGCGGTAGGCTCCCCAACCGATCAGGGTCGCCCCCCCGAGGCTAGGGGCCCCAAGAAAGTGAGATCCCAGCCCGAGAATGAGGAGCAGACCGGCGCCCAGTACGATCATCATCAAGGCGACGAGGGAGAACCCGGCGAGCATGGCTCCGCTGGTAATCACTGGGGCCGGCCACCAATTGAACCAGCTGCTACTCTTCTCGGGAGGTTTTTCGGCGTCGCACTCCGCGACTCGGTACATTCAGCTTCCAGACGAGACACATAGGGCGGAATAAATCCACCTTTTTCGGCGGCCGGCAAATCGATCAATCACTTGGTCGGTCTGAAGCTTTCCGACACCGGGCCGGCCCGAATCGTCTTCCTGGCTCGGACGATATTCTGGAAAAACCATCTCTATCGATTAACACCTAGGTCCGAAGTCAGCCGTTTCAGGCGACTACAACACCGGTGCCATCGTGCTGAAAGTGTAGACGGTCTCGATGGTCACCTTCACCGAGTCGTTTGACGTGAAGCCAGCGCCGATGGTGAGCGGGAAGTCGCAGAGGGAGTCGGAGATCGACGGCGATTCGGAACTGAAGCCTCCGCGGGAGCTGTTGTTTACCCAATAGACGTAACTCCCAGGTCCCCCCGTTGCCGGGGGCCATGCGGAGGCAAAGACGCTGAAATTGCCGACGGGTCGGCCGTCTATGCTGGCCCACGTCAGCGACAGCGTCACGTTTCCCCCGACCTCGTCGCCTTGAACTGGACAAAATTGCTGGACGAGGGACCGGAACAAGGAGTGAGAAGGGTAGCCCTTGTATCCCAGCGTAAAGCCGGACCAAGTAACAGCTGGGCGTTCCACCTGGATCAGGGGGACCGTCGCCAAAATGAGTAGGACCGCGATTGCGACAATCAAGAGGGTGACTGAGGCAATGCTGACTCTCAACCAGCCGCCGGCGTTCATCTACGCCCACCGCCTGCTTCGGCCCCAGCCCTAATTCCCCTAAGAGGCCTACGAGCCGAGCAAGGCTTCTATCAAGCCACCCCTTTGCTAAGTCTCCCATGTGGGATGAGAATTTGAGGACCGGTTGCCCTGGCGCCGCGAGCGCTTAATAGCCGCTATTGCCGTAGTCGCCATTGATATGAGCGGCGCCCCGGCAACGACGATTACTGTAAGCCAGGTAACTCGGAAGAGACTCGGCTCGCTGAAGGAGGGGGACCAGACTTACGACGAGGTGATCGGGGAGCTCCTCGCCGCCCATCCCAATCGTCTGACGTGGGCTGAGCTGGGGCGTCGATTGCGCAGTGGCGAGGACATTCCTATCGAACGAGTGGTCGCAGAATCTAAGGCCCTTCGAGCACGAGGCCGCTAGAGTCACCTACACTCTCGTCATCCGCGCGGACGCAAGGCCTGAGTTTCTCGCGCTCCCACCACTGGCTCGGGAAATCTTTGAGGAAGCGTTCTCCCGAATGCGGGTCCAACCGTACGGCTCGGGGCCCGGGTTCACCGTTCAGCAGCTCGAGCCGCCCCGTGGCTGGAGGCAGGAAGTCTGGTCGGTCCACGTAGGGGGCTATCGAGCTTGGTTCGTGGTCGACGGGCAAATGGTGAGATTCGGGGCGTTCGGGCCAAGACCTGGGTTTTACCGGAAGCTGGCCCGGCTACGATCTACTCGTGTAGACTGAGCCTGGGATGCGGATTACGACGACAGGAGACCGGGCGGGGGGGAGGAAGTGTCCGCTCAGACCTTCGCCATGTCTCTCCCCCACAGGACTTGAACCCTGGTAGGGACAAGTCCAGCCGTGGGCCCAGTCGGATTTGAACCGACGACCTCCCGGTTATCAGCCGGGTGCTCCAGCCAAACTAAGCTATGGGCCCCGCGCGCGGGAGGGGGGTCTGCCTTTAGAGATTTCGGGAGGATTTCGCAGTCCCAGTTCGGGTCAGTTTCAGAGTGGGGTGGGACTTGGTTCGCGCGGAGATCTCCTTCGACCCCGTACCTCGGTCGGGCTCGAGCCAAGATCGACCTCGCCGCTCTGGAGTGGTTCCTCAGTCCGGGTCCTCTCGGACGGTCACCTTCATCAGGAGGTGAAGAAGCGGTCGGGCCTCGGTCGAGGCGATCCTCCAGATTTCCTCGGGATCGATACCGGCGTAGTCGTGCGTGAGCCTCCGCCGGATCTCCCCGATCCGGTCTCTCGGGAGCGACGAGTTCGCGTTCCAAATCGATGGCCCGAGGCGATTCAACGATTCGTACGCCTTCCGCAGCTCCGCTTCGACGATGATCAGCGTATCCCGCTTGGCCTCGTCGAAGAACACCTTCCTCCCTCGTCCAGCGTACTCTAACGCAAGCTGGAGATGCTCGATCCCGAGGGAGAGGTTGGTTGCGTTCGCCGTGCGCCCGTCCTTCACAGGGGAACCGCCTCGACGACGACGTTCGGCTGGATGTACCACGGGAGGCCGCGCTCCGTTACCACATCGACCGGGCGGTCGAGCAGCTTTTTCAGGGCGAGTCCAAGATCGACCGGACGGAATCGGTGTCGGATGGGATCGACGAGAAGATCGAGGTCGCTCGAGGGCATGGCCTGCTTCCGCGCGACCGATCCGATTATCCGGACGTTCGTCGCACCGAATTTCAAGGCAAGCCGAAGTATTGTCGTCCGCTTCTCTCCGATGATCTCTTCGATCCCGAGGCCGCCTCCGTAGGCAGGAACTCGGAGTTTCGGGAGGTCGAAGTACGGGGACTTGCACCGCGAGCAGATGCGGTAGCGAGGGCGGCGGGGAAACCACGAGTATCCGCACCGATAGCAGTGGGCCATCGCGTAACGCGCCAAGGTCTCGTCTAGGTAAGAAACGCGCTTGAATAAAACTTACCTAGGCTCTGCAGGTAGTCTATCGGTGGCCCGACCGAACCGGCGATCCGTCGGGCGGCACACAGGGTAGGGTCGGAGGATAATCTGCCCCAAACTAAGCTGTGGGCCCCGGGGGCGCCGGCGGGGCGTGCACCTTTAGAGACTTCGGGGGGTTTTCTGCTTCCCAAATTCCACTCTCCTTAACGGGGCCCCACTCGGAAGCGCTCCAAGTTAGAAGGCGGACCTTGAGAGCCCCGACCCGGCAACCAGTTCACGAGGTTCGTAGGCCCGCGAGAATACTCCTCGGTCGAGGCGCTCAGAGCACCCTTACCCAAAGCCTGAAGGGAGCCCATACCATGTTACTCCCGGATTGACGCACTTTCCGAAGCCCACAGCACGACTGAAGTGGATGGCTTTGGGAATCGCCGCTCTCCTTACGATCGGGGCCGTCGGATTGGTGGTGTGGGTTCCGAGAGTTTTTGGATCCACAGGGGCTGGTCCTTGTTGCCCCCCCGGTTCTGCCTGTGCTCCGGGGCGGGCTCTTTGCCACCCTGCGAGTCCGCCGCCGATGATTCTCATAACCTCCGGGGTTTCCTATTCGATTGGGCCGGGGAGTTTCTCCGCATTCGACTTTCCGGTGGTCCCGGCCACCAGCACACGATTGAACGGTTCATTCTCGTCGGAATATGGAGCCGAGATCATGTTGATGACGCCCGCGGACTTCTCCAATCTCTCCGTATCGTCGGCGACTTTCGCTTGCCTGGTGGCGGCCTACTGCTTTACAACAGGGATCGTGTCGAGTGGAGAATTGAACGTCGAAATCCCGTATGTCTACAATCAAACGGGATCCGTTGTGAACGCTTCGTGGTTCATAGTCCAGCAGAATCCGAACGCCACTGCCGAGACGGACGTGTTTTGGAGCTCGACCCTGGTTTTGAGTTATTTCGACATCTATGAGTAGTGTCCGGTGGGGTCACTCCGTCGAGGACGATCCTCCCAACGTTCGGTGTAAAACTTTCAGTTGACCTGCCTTGAGGCGAGCCGGCCATGATTCGAGCCTACTCGATCTCGGCGTCCTCCCAGCTCCCTCGCCACCGAAGATTGATCATAACCAGGAAGAACCCTTGGAGCCCGTCCGACGGTATTGGACGAGCAGAAAGGAGGCCATTCTAAGCTATGGGCCCCGCCGTCACGGAACGCGGCCGAATTTGAGACTTTCCGGGCGTGGCGACAATTTCCGCTGCGCTCCCGGGCCCGTTGCCCCGTGGAGCAGACGGCCCCCGGCCGGACTATCCTCACTACGGAATGATTCTCGTAGGGTGGGTCCTCCTACACCAAGGTCATGCGGGTCGAAATTGGCTACGACCGAGCCGGCCGTAATGGCCGAGCGGCCTTTCCTGAGGGCCCGAATTCGATGGTCTTGATCTTATGATCCGCGGCCGCCAGGGCCCGATCTGGGCGATCGAGACGATCGATCGATGAAGGGGGAAACGCGATCGCACCTTGCCATTTGTTCCGTACCAAAGCGAAAAATTGACAGGCGTCGCATCGCCCAAATTTAGTATATATAGGTCCTCCGGCTCACAGGGCCGACGGGGAGGCAGCCGTGAGCGTTTCGGGGAACAGATACCGGGAATCGACTCACCGGCGCCGCGTCCGTCAAAGCCCGTCCCGTCGTCTGGGTGGTCGGGCCTTCTGGGCGATAATCGGCGTCGCCGCGGGTCTCATCGTGACCTCGGGATTCGCCACCGCCGCGTTCGTCCTTGGTACCTTCAACTCGAACCCGTTCCAGAGCTCTGCGAGCGGGACGCCGAATGCTCCCCCGGGAGTTTCCTACGTGCTGGCCCGGGCCTATGAGGTCAACGCCACCGGGGTTCCCGCGGCGGGCGCGTGCGTCACATCGAACCTGGGGACCCTCGTGGCTCCTACCGCCTTGGTGGACGGAGCCGCCACCGGAATCTGCCTCAACACCCCCGCGCTCGGTTTCGGCACGGGCGACATCATGTATGTTTTCGAGGTTCAGTGGAGCAATCTGGCGGCTGTCTCCACGACTTTCCAGGTGCAGATCGGGGTCGATGTCACCCCGGCGGCGAACGACGTGGTCGTCGCCTCTTACGTCCAGACCTCTGCGACCATCACGACCTCCGAGCAGGCGATCTTCGCCCTCGACATGACCGCCGCGAGCGACACCTCGGTCGTGCAGTTCAACATCCTGATGACCCAGCTCTAGGCACCTCCCCTTAGAGGCGCTCGGGTCCGCCGGCACCTTCTCGAGCTCGTTCTGGTCGGTCGGTTCCCGCTGCCTGCGGTCCAGGCGTGAGGAAGGATGCGGAGTCGGCACCGGGGCGACGACCCGAGCGGGAAGAATCCAGAATCTTCAGGACGCTCGGCCCTTCGGGTCGGGCTATCTAATACTTAGAGCCCTTCAACTACGTACCGCCGACCGCGGAGCGATGCCGAGACCACCCCCCGACCATCAGCCGCGCGAGGCGGGGGGCGCCCTGCTCGCGGGAGTGGCGGTCGGAACGATCGTGGTACTGATCGTGGCCGCGGGGTTCTCCGGCCCGTTCCGACTCTCGATCAGTCCGGCCCGCAGCGGTTCCTTGAGCGAGCTCGCCTGCGCCCCCAACCAGTGCGTCAACGTCACGATCCGATTCTCGGGGGTCTCGTCGCTCGACCCCGCCTCGCTCCGAATCACCGTCCTACCGTTCGGGAGCGGCGAAGTAGTGAATCAGACCGCGGGGAAGGCACTCCATCTCGCTTTTTTTCCCGCGAAACAGCCCCACTGGGTCGGGGATTATGGCGGCGGAGTCTACAATCAGTCATTCATCGGGGACATCGTGGATCCGGGCGGGGAGCTGGTCGGGGGGGGCGGGCCGTCGGGAATCGCGACGGGGGCGGTGTTCTGCCTCAAAGGGAACCTGACGGGCCCGACCCAGGAATACGAGCTCGCGTTTGGATACATGAACGCGTACGTCGTGATCCCCTTCGCGGTGAACTAGTCGAATCGCCTTCGCCGAACCAATCGTCCGGAAGGTTGTAGGGCGAGCCGGGAGCAGCCCCCCACCCGAAGGCGGCCCTTTGCATGCCGAACTGGCTCGGTCGCTTGCGAGCCACCGAATGTCAAGTCGGCCGGCACTCGAAACCGGGAGCGGGCCGCCTCCCCAGAAGTCGCGGGGGGGATGCGTTTCATGACCTAGCCGCGCGTCTTAATTTACCGACATTCCTGGGGAGTCCTACCATGAGCGGCGCAGTCGTCCACTTTGAGATCCCTGCGGACAATACCGAACGGGCGCGCAAGTTCTACCAGCAGGCGTTCGGCTGGAAGATGCAGACGATGCCCGAATTTGACTACACGATGCTCCAGACCGCCCCGTCGGACGACCAGGGCCGAGTTCAGGCCCCGGGCGCGATCAACGGCGGAATGGGAAAGCGGGGGGGACCACTCGAGCACCCCGTCATCACGATCATGGTCGACGAGATCGACACCGCCGTGAAGACGATCGAGAAGCACGGCGGGAAGATCCTCCAGAAGAAGCAGCCGATCGGCGACGGCAGCATGGGATTCACGGGTTACTTCAAGGACTCCGAAGGCAACACCGTCGGCCTGTTCCAGGCGCCTAAGCACTAGGCCTCTCCCGACCCGTTCGGCGACCGGGCGAACCGCTCGACGCCCAGCGGGACTCCGGGCCCCTCCCTCCCGTAGAGAGATTCGCGGGCCGAACGTCGCGCCGGTCGAACGAAGGTGATTTAGAGGGATAGCGACCCGACCGGATGACGTGGACAGCGCTCCCTCGTCGTCACCCAGCGACCTGCGCCTTCCTCGAACGTGACAGCGATGCAGGCCGAAGTCGTGCGTCGGGACGACCACCTCCCCGAGAGCCGCCCCGCGTCTCCCCCTCAGCTCCTTCCTCCGACGCCGGCTCCGGGGGAGCCGACCCTGGGGGGCGCGCCGCATCCTGCGGCGGTCGCGGTTGCCTCCCGATGGGTCCCCCTCATTCCGGGAGCCGACGGCATACCGGGCGGGGTGTCGACACGATCCGGCGCGTTCCTGATGGCGGCGACCCGGATCGAACCCGGGCGGCCGGCGACTCCCCCTCGGGCCGAGCCCGATCTCAATCTTCGGTCGGCCCTGATCAGCTGTCTGGAAGCGATCGCACCGACTCTCGAACCGGGGTGGACCCATTGTGAGGAGCATCCCGCGTGCCGCGCTGTCCAGGAGGCGTCGGTCGTGCTTTGGGGCTCCCCCTCGGCGCCCGCCTCCCCCAACTTTCCCGATCTCTCCGGGCCGGTCGTCTCGCCTCGGCCCGTGGCCGATCCGGCCAACTTACCCCTCCCCGACCACGAACCCCCGGTGGAACCCCGCGAGGTCCACGAACTCCCTTTCGGAACAATCCAATGACGAAGGTAGAGATCGTCGCCACAGAGAACGGGCCGAACCTCGTGATGGTCGATGGAACCGTGAGCATGGCCCTCTGCCGCTGCGGCCACTCCCGCACAAAGCCGATGTGCGACGGCTCGCATCGGGCCGCCGGGTTTCGCGCGGAGAAAGCCGAGCTCACAGCGGTCGAGGGGACGACCAAGTCGAAGTCGGCCGCTCCTTAGAGGAGCGGCGCCGAGTAGTGCAACCGCCCCGTGACCTCGACGGTCCCCGAGAACCAGTCGTAGATCTCGAACGTGTACGGGCCGGAGTCTCCGACCTGGAACGACGCCGAGCCGGCGGAGCTGTCGGACTGGTAGGCCATCGACCCGCTCGGAGTGACGATGCTGAACGTGACGGTCGTCGTCGTCCCCGAGACGAGCGCCCAGGATAGATCGAGCGTGCCGCCGTGGGGAAACGTGAGCGTCTGGGAGACGGGTCCGAAAACGCCCCCGGCGTTTGTGAGCGTCAGGTTCTCCGCGACGGTCTGGGAGACGGGGACGGCGATCAACACGCTCAGGAGGAGGACCGTCCCAACGGTCCCCGCGATCGCGGCCACGAGCGGCCAGCGTCGGCTCCGGGGGGGTCGGGTGTTCAGCGGGGCCGTGGCGAGGAACGGGACCGACGGTCCGTCTCCGAGCACACGGTAGTAGCCGGTACCGCGGCCATAGTCGTTGCGGCGTCCTCCTCGGAGAGGGGCCGCTCCGTTGCGTTCGATCGACAAGAAAGGGGAAGGAAGGGGTTCGTCGCCTCCCCCGAGGGGGAGGAGATCGGGCGCGGTGACCTACACCGTGACGGTCACCGTGCCGCCGAACACCGCCAGCGTCGCCGAGCGGGAGTTATCGTGGTTGTCGACGTTCCCGATCATGAAGACGGTCGTCGGAGCTCCGTCCGAGATCGCCTGCACGGCCGCGGTCGCGATGCTCTCCGCGGGCGCGGTCGGGTAGACGGTCCCTGCCCCGGTCACCGCTTGCGAGGCGCCCTGCGTCCCGCCCGTGGTGGTCCAGGAGATCGTGTTGCTCAGGACGTAGAACGTCCCGTTCGCGACCAGGATGCCGATCGACTGGGTCGTCGGGTTGCCGATGCGGTTGTTCAGGATGTGGACGACCGTGCTCGTCGAGCCGTACTCCGCGATCCCGTAGGCGATGCTGTTCGTCACGTGGTTGCCGACGATCGTGTCGGAGACGTCGTCGTCCCCGAGGATGCCGATCTGGTTGTTCGTGAGCGTGCAGCTCTGGATCGTCGTGCCGGCGCCGGCCCGGTACAGCAGGATGCCGCCGGAAGCGTAGCCGTTCCCGTAGAAGTCGTTGGTCGCGGTCGCGCCGTCGTAGGCGTTCCCCGAGACCGTGTCGGACTTCATCGAGCCGATCGCGCCGTAGGCGATCTGAATCCCGTTCTGCGCGATCGCGGGGGTGTCGCCGATGCCGACGATCGCGTCGTGGTTGAGGACGCACGTAAGTCCGGGGTCGTCGCAGACGATCCCGCCCTTGCCGTAGGCGCCGACGGTCGTCGTAGAGACTGTGACCGAGGCACCGACCGGAGTGTACCCGGTCTCGAAGAACCCAGTGTAGACGTAGACGCCGGTCTGGGACTGGCATCCGAGCAGGCTCGGGGAAAGCTCCGCGTTCTCGATGGTCGAGGCGGCGAGCTTGCCGGAGGAGACGTTCTGGAAGTCGACTCCGACGATCCCCGGGGAGCACCCGGCGATCGAGGCGGCCGCGCCGGCGGCGTTAACGGTGAGGTCCTTCAGGACGACACCGCTCGCGTTCGCCACAAGGACGACCGCGATCAGCGGGAAGTTCGAACCGGAGTCATAGTCCACGGCGTTGACGGTGCCGCTCGCCGGGTCGATGATCGTTCGGCCTCCGCTCGCGCCGGTGATATGCAGGTTCGGCGTGGAGATCGTGATCTGTTCGGGATACGTCCCGGGTCCCACGCAGATCGTCTGACCCGCGTGCGCTGTGTTGATCGCGCTCTGCAGGGCGTTGTTCCCTACGTTCTCTCCCGCGACCATGATGTTGCACCCGACGGGGGTCGCCCCGGCGGAGCCGGCGAGCAACAGCCCTCCGGTCACCACTGCCGTCAACATCACGATCGTCGTTACCCAGCTTATGGCCGTTCGGCCGCTCATGCCAATTTCTCCATTTGCTGCGTCTCGGCCCCGTCGGGACCCTCGTGGGACCCCAGCGCGACGCAAGACCCGGACAGCAGGCTCGCGAGAGGTCTGAGATTATTAAACGGTGTGGAATAATCGTGACAAATCGTATCACGCAGGCGCCTCCGCGCGCGAGGGCGCGAATTTCAGGGATCAGGACGGGTGGATCGGGGCTGGGTGCCCATCGAGACGAGCGACTGCGGCTTTCGGGCAGTTCCCGCCATCGGGAGACGCAGGCCGCGGGCCGGCGGGCTCTGCGGTACGCCGAGGCGCCGGCGGATCCAGTGGCGTACGTCCGAGATGTACAGGTTGTCGTACGGACACGCCTCGATACAGTCTCCCACACCGCAGCATTTGGTGCTGCGGAACTCGCCGGTTCTTCGGAAGTGCCCGGGCATGTCGACCAGACCGACCGGACATCCTTTCGCACAATCCAAGGTGGTGCAGGCTTTGCAGACCTCCCGGCTGTGCACCTTGAGCTTGAAGAATCCGATCTTCTGGAACGCCTGCGCGATCGTGCCGGTATAACACCACCCCATCGTGACGCAGTTGTAGTTTCCCGTGTACGGGATCGTGACGAACATGAGATACCACAGTACCGAAAAGGAGGCGGTGAACAGGAAGACGGACGGATCGGCCCCGCTGAGATAGACGTGGGTCGCCCCGGTGGTGTCGAGATAGGAGAGGACGGAGGTTCCGACCAGCGCGCCCATTACGACCCCGGTGGTTCCGGAGTACAGAGCGGAGAAGCGGCTCGAGAGGTACTTGCGTGCCGCGGACGAGGAGTGGTTGAACGACTTCATCGCGTCGAGCGTCGTCCCCTGATACATCAGCGGGGCCGTGCAGAACACCGAGCAGACGACCCGGCGGCCGAACAACGCGACCAGCGCCCCCGTGATCGCGTAAGTGAGCAGAAGCGTGACAAAGACGCCCGCCGCGAGCGGGTAGGATCCGACCCCCATGCTCCATCCCAGGACCGGGACCGCCGCCGGTGCCGGAGCGTTTGGGAAGTAGAGGCCGAAGTATATGCTCGGATAGAACAGGGCGAACGCAGCGTAGCAGCCGATCATCAACGCGAGACGGATTCGATTCTCGAGGTGCCGGGTCTCCCGCATCTTGAAGACGACGAGGGCGCCCATCTCCACCCCCATCATGCCGAGGAACCCGGTCGACGCCGCGACCGTGGCCAGGAACCAGAAACCGTTCGAGATCGCGTTCGTGAGGACCGTAGCGACCGGACCGGCGAGCGGTAGCGAGGGGAAGCCCCCCACGTACGTGGACGGATCGATCTGGAGATCGAACACTCCGCCCATGAAGATCTCCGCCACAAAAATGAGCGACAGGACCCCGAACGCCCAATCGGGCCGGAGCTGCCAGGAAAGCGTGGGGTGGGCGTCGAACGCGCGGACCGATAGAGCCGCGGCGAAGTAGACGACCATCTCCGCCACGACCGAGGCGGCGAGCAGGATCGGGTCGCCGTAGTACAGCCAGAGGAACAATCCGGCCATCATCGCGGCGTACACCGCGAGGAGCGCGACGAGATATCGTGCGAGCCCCACCGGAAGGTCGCGATGCCGGTAGAGATACTCCATCTGGAATACGAAAAGTGCGATCATCGCTCCGCCCCCGGCGAGCACGGATGCGGTCACCCAGCCTCCGATGGAGAGGCTGGGCGGAGAGAGCAGCATGATCACCACCTGGAGCGGGAGCATGGCACGGAGCGCGGGAACGAGCGATCGCCATAGGAGGAGCGTGGCGACGGCCATTTCGGCGCCCATCGAGAATACGAACCAGGGCGAAAGCACCACGCGGGCGAATCCAAGGGGAGCGACGCCACCCCCGCTCCCGAGAATGGTCGGGCCAATCCCGGAGATGACCCCGAAGGTCCAGGCCATGAGCGCTTCGTTCAGGAGGACCAGCGCGATGGCCAGGCCGAGGAATGCGCGACGGAACTCGAGAGGGGCCGACCCCGCGGTGTCGGTCGGAGTGGCTGCGTCCTCGGACGCCGGTAGCACCGCGAACACCCCGGCGGCCGTGGCGGCCATTAGTGCCCCGCTGACGGAGATCGCCTCGACGAGGGTCCCGTCGCTCGGCGCACGGAAATAGAGTACGGCCGCGACGAACATCTCCGCCATCATGGCGAGCAGGAACAGGGCGATCGCGCCGTCCCGGCGACTCTGGGCGGCTCCCGCGAACCTCACGAGATACGCGGTAGCCCCCGCCATCCCGAGCGCCACGGCCGCTAGAACCAGATCGGTCGACGACACCGCCTCCCCCCTTCGACCTCCCGGTCGGCGTCGCGCGGACGGCCCCGGTATTTATCACGAGGCGGTGCCTACTACGGGTCCCGTAGGAAAAAGCCACGTCCGTCGGGGTCGTCGCCCTTCGTCAGGGCGAGGCCGTCGGTTCCCGCTCCGGTCGCGGGACGAGCGGGGCTGCGTCGAGGGAGCGGCTCGTCGTCTCGAACGACTCGGGGACGACGACCGCGCTGAAGAAGATCCCCATCTCGAGCACGGTGGCGAGCGCAAACCCCACCAGATCCCGAGTCTCGAGCCAGAACGCCAGACTCATCCCCAAGCCCGCCGTAACGAGAAGGAACCGAATGATGTAGCCGCGTACCCCTCGACCGAAGGCGGTTCCCCGGTACGCCCGCCACACCAGGTACCCTAGCAACGCCGACATCAGCCCCGCCGTTACCACCCCGCTTCCGATCAGCCAGATCGCCCCGGGGAGAGCGGGCAAGGCGAAGAACATCATGCCCGCCTGAGCCCCGAGGGTCGCCTGCAGCGCCACGGGAAGGCGGGACCGAAGCCAGAGGAAGGTGAATGCCATCTCCCCGGCCATCGGGAACAGGAACCAGCGGGAGGCGAGGGTCGCCAGCAGGCCGCTGACGAACGACACGGAACGAGATCCGCCGTCGGCGAGCGCGAAGCTTCGGCCCATCAGCAACTCCGCCCCGAGGACGAGCAGCGTCACGACCACCGCGAGGGTGCGCAGCGAGGTGATCGGTCGGGGGGTGTACGCAAGACCGAGCGACTGATGGTCCCGCGCCTCGCGGTAGATGAGAAGGAACACCGGAAAGACGCTCACGGCCATCAGCGCGGCGGCCGTCCACAGTCCAAGGACGAGCGAGCGCGGGCCGGGCCAGGTGAAGTAGATCGCCGTCCCCACGAACATCGCGACCATCATCACGAGCAGGAAGACGACGACCGAGGCCGCCACGACCGTTCGTGTTTCGGCGGACCAGCGGACGAGCGCGGCGACGAGGAGCGCCATCAGGAGCGCGATCGGCCAGAGCGTCCACCCCGCGTCCATTCTTCGGGCCGAACCGCCACAGGTATCTTCCTTCTGCTCCCCCGCCGCGACTCGCATCGGCGGTCGGAGTCGCATCGGCCGGTCGATCGCGGAGGAAGGTTCGCACTCCAGAGACGGATCAACCGCTGACGAGGCGACTCGCGTCCGGTTCTCGCCGGGGAGTCTCGGAGGAGAACTCGGCGTCTAAGGACGACCACTGGAGCGGTCGGATGGCGATCGCGGGTCGGATCGCCAGTGCCAGGATGAAACTGCCGAGCAGGAGGTACTGTACAACCCATCGGAACGCCAGTGCGATGCCCGGAGCGAACACGGGCGGCACGGCACCCCAAGCCGCCGGAGCCCCGGCGAGGGCGAGGAGCTCATTCCCCCATCCCTCGATCCCCCAACCCGCGATCGGCGGGGGAGTCCCTACGACCAACAGAAAGCCGCCCACCCCGGCTCCCAGTCGGACCGCTTGCGAGAGCCGGTCGGAGAATCCGCCTCGAACGAGGGTCACCGCGGCCGATGGGAACAACGCGACGAAGACGGCCAAGGCGCTGACCATCTGATGCACCACGATCCAGTCGAACCAAAGGGCCGGTGAGGCGGCAGAGGGCGCCACCGTCGTCCAATCCGCGAACATCGCGAGCGACCAGGTCACGCCCGCGACGAGCAGCAGTACACGGAAGGCAGTCCCCGCGACCACGCGCCGGTCGATCCGGGGCGCGCCCACCGGACCCGACGTGGACGCGGGGCCCGAGGGACGCTCGAACAGTCGTCCGTAGACGCGAAGGAGAGCCTCCTGGGCGATCAGCGCGACCCAAACGATCGCGAGCTGGAAGATGCTGAGATACCAGTTGTTGAGGAGCAATGCGTCCGCGGTGGAACCGCTCACCTGGGCGATGGCCTCCACTCCCGCGCTCGCCGCCGCGCTGGTGGAACAGCAGGCCCCGAAGGCGAGCAAGGCGATCATTGCCGGCGTGAGGCCCGCGAGCGTCCCGAGCGATGCCGGGCTGCCCGGAGCTTCGGAGCGGCGCCGGAGGACGGCGACCGCGAGCAGGACCGCCACGGCCATTCCGAGAGCGACTCCGATCGAGACGAGGATCATGGAAAGGACGCCGAAGAACGGGAGCTCGAGGACTCCCCACGGCGCCTCGACGATCACGCCGGGCCCGGTCCCCGGGGAGGAGAGGAGAATCGAAGTGTACCCTCCGCCGAGGTTGGCGAGCACGAACATCCCGCTGATCGAGAGCGAGATGAGTCCGTAGACGAGGCCAATGAACACGGCCATCATCTCCGCGTGCGACCGAACGATGTAGCGACGGATCTCCCGCAGGGTGATCAGGGAGACATAGGAGTCGGCGAGGGTTGCGGCCGTCACCGGGAAATCTCCTGTCGGGTCGGGTTATAGCACGGAGGTTAGGACTGGCGGGGGAACGCCGCGGGCCTCAGAGTTCCTCGGGATCGACGTACTCGCGGCGTCCGCCGGGGCGTCGGGGTGGTTGACGGGGCGCGGGCGGAGGGGGCGGGGGTCGCTCTTCGGGGGGCGGAGTCGCCTCACTTTCCTCTTCCGGGGCGCCGGTCTCGCCACCGGGCCGCCTCCGTCGGACGAGAAGGATTGCCGCGAGGACGACGGCCGCTCCCACGCCGGCGACGAGCACGTAGCCCCAGATGCCGAGCCCGAAGAGCCCCCCGAGCCCCGACGGGGGCACGATCCGCACGCCGATGTTCGGGGCCGGATCACCGCGCACCACGAACGACCCGTGCGACGGGACGGCGGAGTACCCGCTCGGAAGCCCGCTCACGTTGAACGCGTAGGAGCCGTTCGGGAGGGGGAATGGGAAGGCGGTGGTGGCGTACCCCTTCTTCGTCTTCCCATCGACCGTCACATGCCACTTGACGATGAGACCGACCCCGTACTGTGGGGTGATCTTCACCTTGTACGTGACGAGCGAGAACGTCACCTGGACGATCGCGGGCGTCGCGCCGATCGTGAAGCTCCCCTTCGCCGGCTTCGGCTCCCAGGAGGAGTTCGTGCAACGGACATGGTAGGTGTACTTCGCGTAGGTGAGGTTCGTCTCGAGCAGGGGATTCGATCCGCTGAGCGTCGGCCCCGAGGCGATCGACACCGACCAGGCGAACGGGAACGTCGCGTTGCCGACGGCCTCGAAGGAAACGGAATTCGGTAGCGCGGTGAACACGATAGGGATCGAGCTTCCGGCGCCCCCGATCAGGATCGTGCCGTTGGTCGGCGCGACGGAGAAATTGTGCGAGGCGATGCCCACGGACCAGCGGTAGGTGCCGTTCGGTAGGGTCGTGCTCAGATCCGACGTCGCGCCGGTGCCGGACAGTTCGGGGCCCGGTGACAACACGACGTCCCAGCCTACCGTCGCGGGCACCCCGGTCTCGGTGAACGCCGCCGGGTAGAGGAACGGTTCCCCGACGGAGATTCCCTGGTCCGCCGCGCCGGCCGAGTACCCGATCGTCCAGTTGTTCGATGCGGTGGGAGCATAGAGGAGGTTCTCCGTGCTCTCGTACGTCTGCAGGTCGGAAACCGTGACGAGGGAGGTCTGCGCCTTTTCGAACCTGGCCGCGCCGAACGGCTGCACGTAGGTGTCGATCGTTCCGGTGGTGCCGCTCGTGAAATCGTCGAGGTGCGCCCCCGGAGTCGCGTACAATCCAATCTGCGGAGCGAGGAAATTCGGGACCGACGCGGTCCCCGCGAACGGCCCGTCCTGGTACGTTGACCCCTGCCAATGGTAGGAGTAATCGAAGGCGCCGATCAGATACGCCGCGCCCGGCACCGTGACCGTCACCGGGCCGATCCCGACTCCGAAGGTGAAGGTGACCGTGGTGTCCCAGCTCGGAGACTGCGGGGCGATCGTGGTCTTGAGGTCGAGAGAGAGCGGCATCGTTTCGCTCTTGCCGGTCGCCGCTTTCGTGAACTCGTAGACGGTGTCGTTCGGATAGAGCCCCCAGAACGGGAAGCTGATCCAGCCCGTGAAGTCCGCCGACCACCCCGCGCCCCCCTTGTCGGTCAGGTTCACGACCGTCTGGATCCAGATGATCGGCGCGCCGAGGCTGTCGGCGAGGAACAGATTCTGCTGCACGGAGGCACCGGCGGTCGTGGGGGTGAACGCGACCTCCGTGAGATTGACGTAATCCTGGACCGATTTCAGCGGCCCGAACGTCGGCAGCGAGCTCGGCAGGAGGACGAACTCCGTGAGATTGTACGCGTCGAGCGATCCCCAGCCCGTCACGAGGTCATACCCGCTCCCGGCTCGGAAGGCGTAGTTGCGTCCCGAGACCACGTCACGGAACGGCAACAGCGGCAGGGACCACGGGTATTGCGCGTTCGCTGCCGTCCCGTGCGTGCTCCCCCGTGGATACGCGCTATACTCGAGATTCCCGAGAGTATAGATCAACGGATTGGGAAACCCGAGCACGCGATCCCCCGCCGCCAACAGGGCGTGGTTCATCTCGGCGATCTCGCCTGCGACCACCGCGACGGCGACCCCCGTGCCGGAGGCGTTGTAGAAGATGCCGCTCGCGCTCGCGTTCGTAGCGCGTTCCTGAACCCCACCGACCGTCACGGTCGCTGCGGTGTTGTTCGCGACCCCCGCGAGGTCAGGGATGCCGCGCCCGAGGCCACCCAGCAGGAGGCCGGCGGAGGTCGATTTCTGCCAGCTCGGCTGGAGGAATATCTCGCTCGCCCCGCCGGCGGTTCCCTTCGGCCCCCCCTGCGTGGTGTCCTTCGCCGAGACATTCCAGGGAAACTGCGTCTCGATCTGCAGTGTGGAAGGGTTGAGGGTGACGGTGGTGCCCCCGACCGCGGTGTCTCCGAACGCCGAGAACGACATCGAGGCCGGGAACTCGGCCTCGGTGTTCACCCACGCCGAACTCAGCGGGTCGTCCGCGGAGTTTCCGGTAGGGGCGAGCACGGTGATCCCGCGCGCCGCGGCCTGTTGAAGGGAGGAGAACCACGAGGAGTCGTTCTGGTCTTCGAATGCCCAAGGGGTCGCGACCACGGTGACGTTACCGAGCCCGTCGACGATACGCGTTCCCAGGATCGCGCTCGGATTCAGGACGGTAGCAAAGTCGGTGTCCAATTCCGGCACGGTCGGCGACGGGCCGTACACTCCGAAGATCCGCGCGCCCGGAGCGAGCGCACCGATCGTCTCGAGGTCCACCGTGTTCGCGGCGACGGCCTGCGTCGTATCCCATCCCGCGAGGCAGCCCGGCGCGGCGGCTCCATTCAGCGGCACGGCCGTGACCGTCGCGGACGGTTCGCCATTCGGAAGCGTTTCGCCGAAGTATGTGGTGAGATCCCCTGGCACCCACCCCCCGAGCGGCTCGCCCGTGGTCAGACCCCCACTGCAGGATGGGGCCGACCTCGGAGCTCCCGTGTAGTTTCCGCCGCTCGTGATCAGGGCGACGGTGGCCGTCAACGGATAGCCATAGGTGGAGAGCAGGGTCTGTTCGTCGTCGGAAACCTGCAGGTCGGGGGCGTACTCGATCTGAGCACTTTCGCGCGCCACCGGGGCCAGGTATCCTGCGACGCTGGGGGCGAGGTTGACGGGGTTCGCCGGGTGGAATCCATCGGAAGGCGTTCCCCGGTTCGCCGCGTGGCCCGAGGCCCACGGGCTCGTGCTCAACCCCACGATCTGCACTACTCCCGCCGCGAGAGGAACCGGTAGGCGGGGTGCGCTGACGGGAGCGAGGTAGCGAGTTCCGTCGAGCTCGAACGGGAGGATTCGAGTGTCGAAGATCGTGCCCGCGGCCGCGGGGCTCGCGTCGAACGAGATCGTAGCGCGATCAGGGTACGTGGTCAAGTCGGTCACGCCGAACGATCCGAAGTAAGCGACCGCCGTCCGATACGCTTTGGGTGCGTGAGCGAACTCGGAGTCGAATTCAGCCCCGGTCAGATAGGCCGGCCTGCCGGTCTGGTTCGATTCGGCGAGCTCGCGTAGAAGCTGCACCAGCCGGCTTTGATTCGAGTAGCTGAGGGTGACGGTGATGGCGAGGGATCCGGAAGGACTCCCGGACATGGGAGCGGAGCCGGGGATCACGGAGTCTGACGGGGCGTCGCGTACCGCAACCCGCGGAGCCGAGTTCCACGCCGTCAGGTCAACGGTCGGAGAAGACGACGCGACCGCCACGCCGTGGCTCCCGACCGGAGCGGGTCGATCCGCTCCCGAGAATGGCGCCGCGGGTCCGATCAGGAGCGCGACGGCGAGCAGGCAGCCGGCGGCCGCCCATCGGGTGGCACCGGACGGGATTGGGAACCGCATCGTGAACGTCGGAGGACGACTCCGACGAATCTCAGCACCCCGCTTCGGTTAAGGATTCTCGGGGTGAGTTCGCCGCCAGAGCGATCGCGCCGCGGCGCGTCGTAGCACCTCCGACGGTCCGTGGGCGATCGGGCCGCTGCGCACGTCCCGCCACCGCTGCTCGTGGGGGAACGCCCCCGAGTAGCCGCGTCCGCCGTGGAACTGGATCGCATGGTCGATCGTCCGCAGGGCGACGTCGGCCGCGAGTACCTTCGCCATCGCGGTCCGTCCTTCGGCCTCGGGGGTCGGCCCGAGTCGCTCGAGAGCCTTGACGGTGAACTGCCACGACGCCTCGAGCTGCGCCCCGTCGTCGAGCAGCGGGAAGGCGACCGCCTCCTGGTCGGAGAGCGGCCGGCCGAACGCCGGACGCTCGGCCACGTATCGGACCGTCTCATCCCAGGAAGCCCGAGCGACCCCGAGGTAGATCGCGGCGAGGAGGCCGCGTTCGCGCGCCAGCTCGGGCCGGACGTAGGAGAGTCCTTCGCCCTCCGCGCCGAGGCGGCTCGAGGCCGGTACGCGAACCCGTTTGTAGGAGACGGAGCCCCGGCGTTGCCAGTGCTCCCCCAGGTCCGGCTCTCCGGCGGCCCGAACGATCCCCTCGGCTCCCTGCGGAACGAGGAACGCCGTGATGCCCGTCGTGCCGGTGGAACCCGGGATGCGGCCGTAGACGATCGCGGCCTCGGCGTCCTGGGCGAACGCCACCTCCGACTTCTCTCCCGAGAGCAGGTAATCGTCCCCGAGCCGTTCGGCGACCAACCGTAGGGCCCCCACATCCGAGCCGGCCGTCGGCTCGGTGATCTGATTCCCGACCAGTCGTTCCCCGCGCATCAACGGAACGAACCACCGATCGACCATCTCGGAGCTCGCGTGCTCCGCGAGCACCGAGCAGAACTCGGGTTGAAGCGAAAGCTTCGCGAACACCGTTCCCCCCAGGTAGGCGAGGTAGAACAGCGCGGTCGCGGCGCGCGGGAGCGAAAGTCCGCGCCCGCCGCGCTGCGGGGGCACCGTGAGGCCGAGGAGCCGGGCCTGCCCCAACGCGCGGAACTCCGCGCGGGGGAATTCGGGGCGACGATCGAGCTCGCGGGATCGGGACGCGAGATGGTGCTGCCGATCGAACTCACGGATCTCCGCGACGATCGGATCGTCCGGGAGCGGCCACAGATCCGCCACGCTACTCTCCGGGGGATCGGAATCGGGGCGGTCCGGGCGCCGGGGGTCCATGCGGCGGGTCCTCGCCGATCACGCCCTCTTGCCGGAGGCGATCGATCGTCTCCTCCGAGTAGCCGAGCATCCCGGCGAATACCTGCTGGTTGTCTTGGCCAAGCCACGGGGCCCCGCGCCAGACCTGGCCCGGGGTCTCGGAGAACTTGGGAGCGATCCCCGGACCTTTCACTCGACCGGCGATCGGATCGTCCCACTCGACGAACATGCCCCGGGCCTGATAGTGCGGGTCCCGCGCGATGTCGGCGATATCGAAGACGCGGGAGATCGCGAGGTCGTGCTCCCGGCCGATCCGCTCCAGCTCCTCCCGGGTTCGCGCCGCGCAGTAGGCCGCGAGCGCCTGGTCGACCGGCTCGCGGTGGGCGAGACGGTAACCGGGATCGTCGAGCGCCGGGTCGTCGATCCCGAGCAGCGGCTTGAGGCGGGCCCACGCGTCCGAGGTCGGGGCGGCGATCACCACCCACCCGTCCGCGGCCCGGTGGACGTCGTACGGGTGCAACCGCGCATGCCCCGAACCGTGCCGTCCGCGCACCACGCCGCGCATGAAGTAGTCGAGGGCGAGGTTCTCGAGCAGCATGAAGAACACCTCGTACTGCGCGACGTCGACCGCCTGGCCCTTTCCCGTGCGGGTCGCGTGGATGAATCCCATCAGCCCCGCCGTCGCGGCCGCGAGCCCGGTGACCGTGTCGTTGAGCGCGGTCCCCGCGCGCGTCGGAGGCGCGGGGTCGGGGTCGCCCTGCAAGGAAAGGAAACCACTGTACGCCTGGCCCGTGAGGTCGTACGACGGCGCGGCGACCCGCTCCCGGACCCCGGTTTGTCCATTGCCCGAAACGTGCACGATCGTCACGCGCGGGTTCGCCTTCCATACTTCGAGGTCGGAGAGGCCGAGCCGGTCGTAGGTGCCGGGGCGGGACGACTCGATCCAGATGTCGGTCTCGCGCAATAGGTCGAGGAACGCGCGGCGCCCCTCGGGGTGCCGGGTGTCGAGCCCGACCGAGAGCTTGTTCCGGCCGTACTGCACCCAGGATTCAGAGACCGAGTCGGCGGGAGAGCTCCCTGGAAGCAGCGGGCGAAGCGTGCGGGTCGGGTCGGCGTACGGAGGGGCGAACGGCGGTCCCTCGATGTGGATCACGCGCGCACCGAACTCCCCGAGGTAGGTCGACGCCCACGGCCCCGCGACGAACCGCGCCGAGTCGAGCACCCGAACTCCCGCGAGCGGCCCGTACGGGGGCGGTCCCGAGGGGGTCTCTTCGGACGGGACCACGGGGTTCGACCGGAGCCGGGTGCGATAAACGGGGAGGTTCAGAACGGAACCTCGCGTCCCATATAGACGCCGGGGGTTCGGCGGCCGATGAGCGAACCCCCGTGGATCCGGCTCGAAGGCGCGCGCTTCCGCGACGAGCTCACGAACTTCAAGATGGCCCAACATCCGTTCAAGACGCACCCGTTCTTCCGGGACGTCGAGGCGGGGACGGCGCCGAAGCCGCTCGTCCGCGCCTGGGTCAAGCAGTTCTATCCGTGGCTCGCCGCGGTCCCGATCGCGATGGCCGAGCGGTTCTCGAATTGCCCGCCGGGCGTCGCGAACGACCGGTACCGCCGCATGATCCTGGACCAGCTCGTCGAGGAGGCCGGCGACCCGAAGGGGAAGGAGCCCGGGCACCCGGAGCTGTGGCTCCGCTTCTGCGAAGGGATCGGGGTCCCGCGCGCCGAAGTGCACGCGGAGCCGTTGCTCCCGAGCACGATGCTGGCGATCGACGATTTCCTCTACACGAACCGGCTGCACCCGTTCTACATATCGGCCGCCGGTTCCTCCGAACCGCCGAACGTCGAGCTGTGCGCCCGTCTGCTCCCGTCGTTCCGTCAGCACTACAAGGTCCCCGAGGAGCACCTCGAGTACTACCGCCTCCACGTAACGGCGGATGTGGAGCACAGCGCCTGGGTCGGAGAGATCGTCGCGGATTTCGCGAACACTCCCGAGATCCGTCGCCAGATGTGGGACCAGATGCTGCGCGGATTCGCCCTTCACGCCCTGCTCGTGGACGGCGTGGTCGCCACCGGGAACGGCGGCGCGACCAAAGCTAAATAGCGGAAAACCCGTAGGACGGCCGATGGCAGGCCGCACCGTGCTCGGGACGTCGAGCGGGCCGGCGATTCGGGCTGCCGGGGCCTGGCTCTGGTGAACGGGAGGCGCCGGGAGGGCGCCGTCCCGATCGTCCCTTACTGACCTCGGGTCGGCCCCTCTCGGGTGCCTTCCGTAGAGTATGAAATCGAACCTAACGGAGGACCGATGTACGGTAAACAAATCCGACTAAAGCGACTGTTCCCGACCCCGGGGCGACGGCTTTTCTCCGTCCCCCTCGACCACGCCGTGTCGATGGGACCGATCGACGGCCTCGAACGGCTCACGCCGGTCGCCGAGGCGCTCCAGGAAGGGGGGGTCGACCTCCTCATCGTGACGAAGGGGGCGGTGCGCGAGGTCGCGCCCGTGCTGCGACCGAACGTAGCGCTGGGGATCCACGTCTCCGCCTCGACCAGCCTCGGTTCGAGCGCGAATCGCAAGGTCCTCGTCGGGACGGCGGAAGAGGCGGTCGGCCTCGGCGCCGACCTGCTCTCCGTGCAGGTGAACTTCGGGGTTCCCGAAGAGCCCGAGATGCTCCGCGACCTCGGGATCGCTTCGGACCAGTGCCGTCAGCTCGGTCTCCCGTTGCTCTGCATGGCCTACGTCAAGAAGGCGAACGGGGGATCCCCCGAGGAGCTCCGGCACGCGTCCCGCGCGGCGGCGGACACCGGTGCGGACATCGTCAAGACGAGCTACCCGGGGTCGCGTGAGGAGTTCCTCCGGCTCTGCCACACCACGCCCGTGCCCGTGCTGATCGGAGGCGGCGTTCGCCTGGACGACGACGCGGCGTTCCTCTCCCTCGTTCGAGAGAGCATGGCCGCGGGCGGGGCCGGCATCTGCATCGGCCGGAATCTATTCCAGCGGCGCCCCCTCGCCCCGCTGGCTCGCCAGATCGCGACCCTCCTGCACGAGCCCGCCCCGTAGAGGAGGGCGCCGATGTCGGAGCGGGTCGCGATCGCGCCCGAGGCGGCCAGCGCGGCCGCCATCGAAGCGATCGTCGCCCGCGCGCGACAGCGCGGATTCCGTCGATTCGTCATCGCGCGGGGCACCCGGTTCCGGCCCCGTTCCGGAGAGGAGATCGCGGTCCGCTCCGGCGGGCGGCTTCATCTACCGGGCCCACCCCCTTCGGTCCTCCCCATCGTTCGAGTCTCCGATCCGCGCGGTCTCGAGGCGGCCGTGGAACGAACGCCCGACGGCGGGACGCTGGTGGTAGAGTGGACCGGCGATCGGGTGATCCCTCTCGAGAACGCGATCGCCCGACGCGGTCGCAGATTCCGTCTCTGGACGATCGCCCGCACGGCCGGGGAGGTGCCCGCGTCGCTCGGCGCGCTGGAGCACGGGGCCGACCGGGTCGTGGTCGTGGTCCGACGTCCGGAGGAGGTCGACCAACTCGAATCGATGCTCGAACGGGAGGTCGCCGGGCCGCTCGACTGGAAGCGCGTGGCGCTTCGCTCCCTGCGGCCCGCGGGGCTCGGCGACCGGGTGCTCGTGGACACTACCTCTCTCCTCCGCCCCGAGGATGGCCTCCTCGTCGGCAGCGCGGCCGCGCTGCTGTTCCACGTCGCGAGCGAGGCGGTCGGCTCCGACTTCAGCCGACCCCGGCCGTTCCGGGTCAACGCGGGGGCGGCTCACTCCTACGTGCTGATGGCCGACGGGACGACCCGGTACCTCTCCGAGCTCGAACCGGGAGACTCCGTGATGATCACCGTCCCCCGCGGCGCCGCCCGATCGGTGCGCGTGGGGCGAATCAAGATCGAGCGGCGGCCGCTGGTGGTGATCACCGCGGAAGAAGGGGGCCGGGTGCGCACGGTCTTCCTGCAGGAGGCGGAGACGGTGCGGGTGTCGACCGACGCGGGGCGGATCGCCGTAACCGCGTTGCGCGGAGACCGGACGCTCGAAGCCGTTCGTCTGCCGACCGCTCGCCACCTGGGCACGGCGGTCGAGGAGACTATCGAAGAGCGATGACCGGCCCCCGACCTATGGTGATCGTCTCGTTGCCCGCCCGAACCGTTTCCGAAGCCGTCCCCCAGATCGCCGAGGCTCGGGCGGCCGGCGCCGATGCCGCCGAGGTACGCTTCGACCGGTGGACTCCGGACGAGCGTGGGCGCGCGGCCGATCTGTTCCCTTCGTCGCTCCCGCTCGTGGCCACACTGCGATCGAAGCAGGAAGGGGGAGGCGGCCCGGACGCAGCGCTGGAACGCCTCCGAGAGCTCACGGCGTTGGCGCGACTCCCGTTCCGTTGGATCGATCTCGAGTTCGGCCGCGACGAGGAGGTCGTGGCGCGACTTCCTCCGGTGGAGCGGCTCGGCCGTATCTTCTCCTCGCATCTCCCTGCCAGCCGATCCTCCGATTGGAGCCGCCGATGGATCGAACTCTCGGCCGTCTCGGGGATCGGCAAGCTCGTCCTACCGGCTCCGGTACCGTTCGCGCTGGGGGAGATGCTTCCCCGGCTACTCGAACCGCGGAACGATCCCGTCGTCGTCCATACGACGGGGCCGTCGGGGCCGCTGCTCCGAGCACTGGCCCGTCGGATCGGGTCGCCGATGGTGTTCGCCGCCCTGCCGACCGGGGACGGACGCCCACCCGTGGAGGCGAGCCAGATCCCGGTCGATCGGCTCCGACCGTTCCTCGAGGCCGAAGGCGAACCTCCCCTGTACGGGGTCGCCGGTCGGCCGATCGCCCACTCGCAGAGTCCGGCGATCCACTCCGCGTGGATGCGCGCGGACGGACGCGTGGGGCTCTACCTCCCTCTTGAATTTGCGGACGAACCGGAGTTCCTCGTCTCGCTGCCGCTGCTCGCCGCGAACGGCTTCCGGGGCCTCAACGTCACCCACCCGTTCAAGGGCGCCGCGTTCGAGGCGGCGACCGAGGCGACCCCCAGCGCTCGGGCGTGCGGGGCCGCGAACTGCCTCACCTTCCGGGACGGGGACGTGCTCGCCGAGAACACCGACCTCGCCGCGATCCTCCGACGACTCGCCGAGTTGAGGATCGCCGGTACGTGGGACGGACGTTCGCTCCGCGTCCTCGGCGCGGGAGGAGCCGCCCGAGCCACGCTGGCCGCGGCTCGTACTCTGTCGGTCGAGGCGACGGTGTTCGCCCGTCGACCGGAACAGAGTCGGTCGCTCGCCACCGAGTTCGGTGCCACGGCGGGGGACGATTCCTCTGCGCCGGCTTCGCTGGTCGTCCATGCGACCGCGGCCGGTCGGACCGGCGGCGGGCCGCTCGATCCCGCGCTGACGGCCGCGATCCCGGGCGCCACGCATCTGCTCGACTGGGTGTATCGTCCGGACGAAGCGTGGCTGCGCGACGCCGCGCGGGCCTCGAACGCAACGTACGAGGACGGCTGGCGATTGTTCGTCTACCAGGCCGCGGCGAGCTACTCCCTCTGGTGGGGTGAGGAACCGCCGGTCGACCGGGTGGAGCAGGCGGTGGCGGAGGGCGGATGCGCGGGATAGGCGAAGCGACCGCCGCCATCACGATCGTCAACGCCCTCCCGACCGGGATCGGCGCCGCCGTCGGGATCGGGCTGCGCGCACGCGCGGAAGTGGACATCGGGGAACCCGGCTCACCTTCGGCCGCCGAACCGACGTTCCGTCCGACGAGCTCCGCTACCCCGCTGGTTCGAACCGCGTTGGCGCACGCGATCGCGAAGTTCGCTCCCGACGGGGTGGCCCCAACCGCGGTGACGATCCGTTCCGACATTCCGTTCGCGGCCGGCTTGAAGAGTTCGAGCGCCGTCGCCTCCGCGATCGTTGCGGCGGTAGCGAACGCCGCGGGGCGGAGATTGACTCCCGCCGAGATCGCCCAGGCGTCTGCCGAGATCGGTCGCGCGGCCCGGGTGAGCGCGACCGGCGCGTTCGACGATGCGATGGCGGGGCTCGTGCCCGGAGTCGTCGTCACCGACAATCGCGAGGATCGACTACTGCAGACGTTCCCCGTCGGCCGTGGGCTGGCGGTCGCCCTTTGGATCCCACCGGGCACGCATCCGAACGCCCCCACCGCCCGTACCCGATTCCCGGGCGAATCGGCGCGAACTCGCGCACCGGTCGAGGCGGCCCGCGCGGGGCGACTCTGGGAGGCGATCGAGCTGAACTCGGAGATCGTGGAGGAGGCGATGGGTTACCCCTACGGGGAGCTTCGGCGCGAGCTCCGGGCGAGAGGGGCGCTCGGCTCCGGTACGAGTGGACTCGGACCGGCGTTCGCCTCTGTCGCGCCGCGCGAGGACGTTCCTGCGTTGGTCGCCTGGATGGCGAAGTCGCCGGGGCGAACGTTCCCGGTCGATTTCTCCGTCTTCGAAGATCTGGAGGCGCGGACGTGAGCGTCGTGCGCATTCGCCCGGGACCGGTGTCGGGGATCGTTCGAGCACCCTCCTCCAAAAGCTACACTCATCGCGCCCTCGTCGTAGCGCACCTCGCGCTACGGCGGTATGAGGTCGTCCGGCCCCTTCGTTCGAACGACACGATGCGAACGGTGGCCGCGCTCCGCGCGCTCGGTTCGACGGTCGAGCTGAACGCCGACCGGTGGGTCGTGGCCCCCGGCGCCACCCGTCGAGGCCGGCGGCGAGTCCGTCTCGACTGCGGCGAATCGGGGACGACCCTAAGATTCGCCGGCGCGCTCGCGGCGCTCCAGGACCGACCGGTCGAGCTCCTCGGGCAGGGACGACTTCCGATGCGGCCGATGGGGGCTCTCGCGCGCGCGCTGCGCGAGCTGGGAGCGACCGTGAAGGAGCCGAAGCCCCCTCGGTCGTTGCCGATGGTCGTACACGGTCCGATCCATGGCGGCGAGGTCCACGTCGATGCGTCGGAGAGTTCCCAGTTCGTCTCCGCGCTCCTGCTCGCCCTCCCCACGGTGGGAGACTCATCGGATCTCCGACTCTCGGGGCCCCCGGTTTCGGCGCCGTACATCGAGGCGACCCTCGCCGCGCTTCGCGCGAGCCGGGTGCGGGTGGAGGCGAGCCGGGAGCGGTTTCGCATCCCCGGGGGTCAGAGGTACCGTGGCCAACGTTTCGTCGTCCCCGGCGACGCCTCCTCTGCCGCGTATCTCTGGGCGGCCGCCGCGGTGGCGGGAGGCACGGTCACCGTCGAGGGGTTGCCCGACGCCTGGCCCCAGGCCGATCTCGCGATCCTCGCACTGCTCGATCGGTTTGGGGCGACGGTTCAGCCCGGCGGGCGTGGCACGACGGTGGAGTTTGCCGCTCGCCGTCCGTTCAGCGTCACGCTGACGGACTCTCCCGATCTTTACCCCCTCGCCGGCGTGCTGGCGGCGACGGCGCGCGGCACGAGCCGGTTGCGTGGCGCCTCCCACGTGGCCGCCAAGGAATCCGATCGACTCGCGGAGACGATACGTCTCGTTCGGGCGATGGGCGCCCGTGTCGAAGAAGGATCCGGACAGTTGCGGATCACCGGCACCGATTCCCCCCGTCCGACCGCTCTGAGGTCCGCGAGCGACCATCGGATGGTGATGAGCGCCGCCGTCGGGGCCCTCGCCGCGACCGGCGAGTCGACCGTGGGACGGTCGGAGGCGGTCGCCAAATCTTTCCCCGACTTCTGGAAGGTGCTCGACACCCTGGCGGGAGGCGAGCGCGTGCGATGATGGAGTTCGGACGGCGCTTCCGGGTCGGGATCTTCGGCACGAGCCACGGCCCCGAGGTCGGGGTCACGATCGACGGGCTGCCGGCCGGCACACCGATCGACCTCGCGCGGATCCAGGCGGACCTCGACCGCCGGCGACCGGTCGGCCGCCGGCTCGCCACCAAGCGGGCCGAAGAGGACCGACTGATCGTGGACCGAGGATTCGTGGATGGGCGAGCGGATGGAACGACGTTCCGGGCGCACGTGGCGAACGAGGACGTGCAACGCGGGTCGTACGACCGAATGAAGGAGACCCCGCGACCGGGCCACGCGGACTTCCCGGCCCGGGTGCGCTACGGACCCGAAGCCGATCTCTCGGGCGGCGGGATCTTCTCCGGACGAATGACGGTCGGACTCGTGATCGCGGGTGCGATCGCGCGCGCGATGCTCTCGCGGCGCGGCGTAGAGATCGTCGCGTTCACGCGATCGATCGGGCCCGTGGACGCGGAGGTCCCGGAGGAGGCTCCACTCTCCGAGCTCGCCTCCGCGAGCGCCGCCAACGAGGTCGGTACGCCCGATGCGGCGGCCGCCGTTCGGATGGAGGAGGCGATCGGGGCCGCGCGCCGCGCCGGCGACAGCGTCGGGGGAGTCATCGAGGTTCGGGCGACCGGCCTCCCGGTGGGTCTCGGGGAACCGTTCTTTGACTCGATCGAGGGGGTCCTCGCCCACCTCGCGTTCTCGGTACCGGCGGTCAAGGGGATCGAGTTCGGCGCCGGGTTCCGGGCCGCGCGGATGCGCGGCAGCGAGCACAACGATCCATTCGTCGCCCAGAACGGAGCGATCCGAACCTCCTCGAATCACGCGGGCGGGATCCTCGGCGGGTTGGCGACCGGGATGCCGCTCGTATTCCGCGTCGCGGTCAAGCCGGCGTCCTCGATCGCGCGCCGTCAACAGACGGTCAATCTCACCACCCTCGCGCCGGTGGAACTCGTCGTTACGGGCCGGCACGACCCGTGCATCGTCCCCCGGGCGGTGGTGGTGCTCGAGGGCGTCACCGCGATCGGCCTCGCCGACCTCGCCCTGGCCGGGGGGTTCCTCCCGTGAGCGACGAACCGATCCCGAGCGCCATCCTCGGCGCGAGCGGCTACATCGGGCAGCACTTCGCCCGACTGCTGGACGGGCATCCCCGGTTCGGCCTCCCGCTTCTCGGCGGCAGCGAACGATCGGAGGGGCGGCGCCTCTCGGAGAGCTGGCTGCTTTCCGAGCCACCGCCCCCGGTCTTGGGAGAACGGAAGATCGCCCGAC
>JBAUAJ010000054.1:0-1902 GCA_049675585.1 Thermoplasmata archaeon | reverse complement strand
CCGCAGGGGCGGGCGGGGGCGGCGGCGGTGCCGCCATCGGGGGCGCGCTCACGACCGGCGGTACCGACGCCACCGTCGCCGAGGCTGGCTTGTTCGGGATCGGCACGAATTCGCCCGGTCGCCACGTATGGGGCATCTTCAGGATCGACGGATCCTTGAGGAAGAGATCCGCATGGCCGCAGTTGCGGCACAGTCGGGTACCCAAAGACAGCTCGCCGCGGGATCGAATCGACAGGCTACCGCCGCCGATCGTCCCTGTTCGGAGCTCGTTCACCCAGACGAAATCGGACGCGCCGCAGTTACTGCACACCGGAGCCAAGGAAGACACCCGACGAGCAGAAGAAGCTCGGGTCCCCTACAAAGCAGTTCGGGCGCAGCCGAGGGTCGGCCGGAGGGCGGCGCAATCGCCATGTAGCCCGGGACCGATTCGGCCCACACGATGGACGCCGCGTTTCGGTCGATCGCGGTCGCCATCGATGGCTCCGATCACGCGGGGGCTGCGCTTCGGGTCGCCATCGACCTCTCCCGTCGCTACGAAGCGCGACTCACGGTCGTCGCCGTCGCACCGATCACCCCGGCCCTCGTGATGCCGAACGAACCGATGCTCCCGCCGCTCCTTCCGGAGAGCACGGTCCCGCAGTTCCGCGCCCTGGTGGACGCGGCCGTCCAGCAGGCGCAAGCGGCCGGCGTGAAAACGGTGGACGGGGTATGCGAGGAGGGCGCCGCGGTCGAAGGGCTGCTCGGATTCCTCGACGCGAATCCGATCGACCTGTTCGTCGTCGGTTCGCGTGGGCTCTCGACCGCGAAGCGGATCCTGTTGGGGAGCGTTTCGTCGGCCCTGGTCAACCGGGCCCCGTGCCCGGTGCTGGTCGTGCGAACGCCGGTTACGCCGCCGCGCGCGAGCTGATGATCACCCGAGTCGGCACGGGCAGCTTGTGGGACGCCTTGCGCAACGCCTCTTTCGCGGCGTCGAGATGCGCCTCGGTCGTGTAGATCGTCATCAACTGGGCCCCGATCCCGGCGCGCACCGCGTGGCCCACCGGCTTTCCGAACGCCCCGCGCATCCCGTCGGAGATACGGTCGGCGCCGGCCCCCATCGCCATCTTGTGCTCGCGCAGGATCTGGTGGGGGAATCGTCGCAGCTTCAGGCGATATTCGTTCGGGGCGGCCTTTTCGAGGACCCGGACGGCGCTGATACGGGCGGCCTCGAGCGCGACGTCCCGTACCTGCGCTGCTTCCTCCATGCCGAGCGAGAGGCTGACGGGGAACGACGTGCGGAGGTTTCCGGTATCGAACTGCGTGATGCGGAGCGCCGGTACACCACCCATGTATTCCCGGCGAGTGTAGATCTGGCCCTCGACCTTTCGGTACATGCGGGCCGGCTTGCGCGTCATGGGTCGGCGCGAGACGGCGGCCGCTTGAAAAGGGTTGCGATGGGGCCGCCACCGTGGGAGCCGGAGGATCGCTCAGACGACAGGCGTCGCCGACACGATTCGCGCCCCTCGCGGACTGCAGCCGAGCTCGACCGCCCGGATCTTCCGTTCCTCGAGCCACTTCAACCATTCGGCGCGACGGGCGTCCTCCGGCATCGTGGCCACTAGGCTGCGGCCGAACATCGCCTGGGCGGCCCGTCCCCCACGGCGGCGGACGGCCCGCAGGGCGTCGCGGAGCTCTCGGGGGGCGAGGCCGGCGCGGTCGGTGAACCGCTCGCTCGCGGCCCAGAACGTGGCGGGAGTCAGGGCACCCACGAGATCTCGGACCCCTTCGTACGCGCGGACGATGCGTCGCAGGGTCCGAGGGTTGGAGAGCACTCGGGGAGATTTCATGGGAGGACCGACAACGGCTACGAACAGCCGCCCCGGAAACGCGCAGCGCACGACGCGACCGCGCGGCGGCAGGCCG
>JBAUAJ010000053.1:0-31599 GCA_049675585.1 Thermoplasmata archaeon | reverse complement strand
ACGAGCCACTCGACGGTGTCGTGCCGTCGGCCGATCGCTCCGACCTCGGCGAGGGGGTTCTTGAGCCAGAAGGAGATGGTCCGGCGGCCCATCGGGGTCAGCGTCGCATCCCAGCTGCCCAAGAGCGTCGGCCCCGAGGGATCGTCCGGGTTCATCGGGCGGGAGATCTCGAGGTGCCGGAGGGTCTTCGCGTCGAGCACGAGACGACGCCCCGCGGTGCCCCGGTCGACGATCGCGAGGTGGGGCAGCAATCGCGGTTGCGTGACGCGCAGGTACGCGGCCAGGCGCCGCCCGGCATCGCTCGGGCCGTCCGTGCGCCCGGCGCTCCGCACCAGACCCGGCGGAAGCTCGGCTTCCGAGAGTGGAGCCGGTGCGGTCTCGATCCGCGCCGCCGGAAACTCCCGGCGCAGCGGCACGTCGGCCGGTCCCCGTTCGCCGTCGCCGGCGACGACGATCTCGCGCGGCTGGAACGGGGCGAGCGCCGAAACGACCCCCTCGTCACCGGGCCCGTCCGCCTCTCCCTCGTACCACTCGCCGGTCGTGATGTCGACCGCGGCGTAGGCTCCGACGCCCGTGCGCCGGAGGAGTGCGCTGGCGAGAAAACTATGATCCGGTCCGCCGAGGATCCGCTCCTCGACCGCCGTCCCCGGCGTCACCACCCGGGTCACCTCCCGGCGGACGAGCCCCTTCGCGAACCGCGCGTCCTCGACCTGGTCGCAGAGGGCGACCTTGTACCCCTTGCGGACGAGCCGGCCGAGGTAGCTTTCGACCGCGTGGTGGGGCACCCCGGCCATCGGGGTCCGCTCCCCGCGCGCATCGGCGGATCGGGCCGTGAGCACCACATCGAGCTCGCGCGCGAGCAGGCGCGCGTCGTCCCCGAACGTCTCGTAAAAGTCCCCGACCCGGAACAGCACGAGATGCCCCGGATACCGGGCCTTGACGCCCTCGTACTGGTCGAGGAGCGGGGTCGTCGGGCTCGCGTCGGGCATCGGCGGCGTCGCCCAGCGGAGAACGGCATATATCGGGGGCTGGTCGCGAGGCGCGCTGAGGGGGAGATTCGAACTCCCGTGGCGGAATCGCCACCAGCTCTCAAGGCTGGCGCCTTACCGGGCTAGGCTACCTCAGCGCGGCTCCCGGAGCGGGGCTCGAAGGGTTAAACTCTCGCCCCGGGGCGTCCGCGGAGGACGGATGCAGGTGCCGGGAGACTCGCGACGGACCCGAGCGGCCCGCCGTTTCGAACCCGGGTGGTCAGCTTGGAGGGCTGACATCCTACCGCTAGATTACACCTGCACGCCCGTCCGCGGACGGCCGGCGACCGGGCTCGCTCGTTAATGCTTTGGGGTCGAACCGCGCGAGCCGGCGGCGGCGGTGAGGTCGACGAGCGCGACCCGTTCGAGGACCAGCCCTTCCCATGCTGACTCGGGTACCGCCGCGCGCTCGACCTCCGAGATCCCGAGGCGCTCGAGCATCGCCGCGTCGATCGGCCGGGGATAGGCGGTCGGGTCGGATTCGAGACCGAAGCGGGCGAGGAGCGGGAGCGGGTCGAGCGGTCGCTCGGCGACGAGGACGCACCGGTCGGTCGCGGCGGTGACCCCGACCTTCGCGAGCGCCCGCGGAAGCTGGTCGTCTCCCGAGACGTACAGCGCGAACTCCGCCCCTCGGTCACGGAGCCGAGCCTCCCCCCGCGCCCGCGAGCGCCCGAGGTGGGCCCACGCCGAGAGGAGGTGCCGTTCCCCCGCGACCGCGTCCGCGTCGAACAGGGCGACCAGCGCGGGAGACTCGGCGGCCAAGTCGCGCAGGGTCCGAACGATCTCGGGAACCGTCGGAGCGCCGGGGCTCTTGCGGCGGCCCCCTGCGGCCCGGAGGGCGCGCTCCTCCGGAGATGGAAGCGGCGGCACGGGCTCCTTCACTCCGCGAGGAATCGGAGGAACTCGGCGCGGGTGCGGGGCTGGAGCGTGTAGTTCTCCTGCTTCTCCCGACCGATCGTGGAGGTGGGCGTCGCGCCGTAATCGTGCCCGGGGAGCACGACGAGCGCGTCGTCGAGCGCGATTACCCGCCCGAGGAGCGAATCGTACATCTCGGACGGGTCGCCGCCGGGGAGATCGGTGCGGCCGCACTCTCCCACGAACAGCGTGTCGCCGGTCGCGAGGTGGCCCTCGAAGAGGTAGAGCACGCTATCCTTGGTGTGCCCGGGGGTGTGGATCACTTCGATCGACAGCGGGCCCGACTTGAGCACGTCCCCGTCCTCCACCGACACGTCCTGGCCCAGCGGGGCGACCCGGTGGGCGACGATCTTCGCGCCGGTCCGCGCGCGCAGGTCGGCGTTCCCCGCGACGTGGTCCTGGTGGCTGTGCGTGTTCATGATGTAGCGGACCTGCGCGCCGAGCTCGTCGATCCCGGCGACCACGGGTTCGATCCCGAACGACGGATCGATCACGACCGCATCGCCGCCGGGGGCGGCGGCGACGAGGTACGTGAAGTTGAGGTAGGGACCGACCCGGTACTGACGAAGGATCACGGGCCGGCGAACGACGGACCGTATTTACGATGGAGGCGCGCCGCGCGTTCGGAGTCTAGCCGGTCGGGTCGAGCCCTTCGATCCGGTGACCCGTGACCGCGTCGAGCACGACGCGGCCCTCCATCCCCTCGGCATACCAGTGGGGCACGTACAGCAAGGCGAACGGCCCGAGCCGGACGTCGTCCGGTGACGGGGAGACCCGGCGCGTCTCGATCACGAGCGCCCCGCCGTGCTGCTCGGTGTGATCGACCCGGATCGCGTGGTGCCGCCGGATCGCATCGACGGCGATCGGGCGGGCGAGCCCCTCGGTGAGCTGCGGCGCCAGCCGCTGGTGGGGTTCGGAGATCTCTTCGACGATCTCCCGGTCGGCCTCCTCCCAGACCTCGGCCCGACGGGTCGTGGCGTTGACGGCGATCAGGCGACGGAGCACCGGCCCGGCCTCTCCATGGGCCGACGGCGATCGAACCCGGTACGGTGCGACGAAGTAGGGAACGAGGCGCAGCGTGTACCGCGGACCGTCGACCCCGGAGAGCGACTGGGCCTCGGTCCGGCCGATGCGGGGCCGGATGGTGCGGGCGTCGCCGGGCGCGATCGGGAACGGACCTTCGAGGTCGGCCGACGCCGTGTCGGCGTCGCTCTCGCGGGGCGGGGGGAGGAGGATCTCCCCGAGGGCCGGCCCGAGGGTCGACGGATCGATCACTTCGATCCCCCGCTCGGCCGCCGCTTCGCGCGCGGCCGGCCCGGGATCGTCGTCGTACACGACCGTTCGGTGCACGACGTCCGAGGGAAACAGCGACTCGAGGTCCGACGGGGCCCGACCCGACCGGGCGATGATCACGGCCCGGTGGTCCCGCCCGCGCACCGCGACGGTCGCCTCCCCGCGGGTCTCGATCCGGTAACCGGCCGCCGAGAGGAGGCGTCCGAGCGCGGAGGTCGTGGGGGAGACCTTGACCATCGATTCGAGAGCCGGCGGGGAGCATATCTCCGTTCCGCTGGTGCGGAAGCGAGCGGGCGAGCTCCCGCCGCGGCGGGAGCTCCGGGTCGTCTCGTACGACCGAGCAAGCTCCGGCGCGCGAGAGTTCGCCCGCCGGGCGACGGCAGTCCGAGCCAATCTATTTACGCCGCACCGGGGTCCAAACGCCACCGATGGCCGAGGCGCTCACGCTCCGCGTCGCCGAGGCGTTCCAGCAGGACATCGGTCTCGGGACCGCGCGCCTGGACGTGCAGACGCGGCAACGGCTCAAGGTCGGCCTCGGCGATATCGTCGAGATCCGCGGCCGCAAGGCGACCCCGGCGATCGTCAGCCGGGCGCAACCGGACGACGAAGGGAAGGGCGTCGTCCGCATCGAGGCGGTCGTCCGACGCAACGCCGGCGTCAGCATCGGCGACCGCGTGACGGTCCAGCGCGTCGAGTGCCCGAACGCGGAGGCGATCACGATCGCTCCGATCTATGCCGGATCCGCCCGGATGGACCTCGGACCGGGGCTCGAGAGCTTCGTGGCGAAGGCGCTCTCCCGTCGCCCGTTCGTGCGCGGCGATGTCTTCGTGATCCCCGGGGTGTTCTTGATGGGCGGCTCGCTGCCGTTCATGGTCGTTTCGACCGCCCCCAAGGGGATCGTCCAGGTCGCGCCGGCGAGCCTGATCACGATCCGCGAGGAGACGGTCAGCGAGACGGAGGTCGCGGCGCCGCGGGTCTCCTACGAGGACATCGGGGGACTCAAGGAGAAGCTCGGCCGCGTCCGCGAGATGATCGAGCTGCCGCTCAAGCATCCCGAGCTGTTCGACCGGCTGGCGATCACGCCACCGAAGGGGGTGCTGCTCTACGGACCCCCGGGCACCGGCAAGACGTTGATCGCGAAGGCCGTCGCGAACGAGGCGGGGGCGCACTTCATCGGGATCCAGGGCCCCGAGATCATCTCCAAGTACTACGGGGAGAGCGAGAAGGAGCTCCGCGAGAAGTTCGAGGAGGCCGAGAAGAACGCGCCCAGCGTCATCTTTATCGACGAGCTCGACTCGATCGCGCCCCGCCGCGACGAGGTCGTCGGCGAGGTCGAGCGCCGGGTCGTCGCCCAGCTGCTCACCCTGATGGACGGCCTCTCGGGCCGCGGCAACGTGATCGTCATCGCCGCGACGAACCGGGAAGAGGCGATCGACCCGGCGCTGCGCCGACCGGGCCGCTTCGACCGCGAGATCGAGATCGGAGTGCCGACCGCCGAGGGACGGCTCGAGATCCTGCAGATCCACACCCGAGGGATGCCGATCGATGCGAGCGACAAGGACCGAGAACGGATCCTGAAGGACCTCGCGGCGCAGAGCCACGGCTTCGTCGGCGCCGACCTTTCTTCCCTCGCCCGCGAGGCCGCGATGCGGGCGCTGCGTCGCTACCTTCCCGAGATCGACTTCGACCAGCCGATCCCGATCACCCTGCTCGAGCGGATGAAGGTCACGGAGACCGACTTCCGCGAGGCGTTGAAGCAGATCGAGCCGTCGAGCCTCCGGGACGTGACGGTGGAGGTTCCGTCGACCCGGTGGGAGGAGGTCGGCGGAGTGGAGCGCGTCCGCCGGATCCTCGAGGAGTCGGTCGAACTGCCGTTCAAGAACCCCCAGGTGTACAAGCACATCGGGATCGACCCGCCGCGCGGGATCCTGCTCTACGGGCCGCCGGGGGTCGGAAAAACGCTGCTCGCGAAGGCCGCCGCCACCGAGAGCCAGGCGAACTTCATCTCGGTGAAGGGCCCCGAAGTGATGAGCAAATGGGTCGGGGAGAGCGAGAAGGCGATCCGTATGATCTTCAAGAAGGCCCGCCAGGCGTCGCCCTCGATCGTCTTCATCGACGAGATCGACTCGATCGCCCCCCGCCGCGGCCTGCAGACGTCGAGCGGCGTGACCGAGCGGATCGTGAACCAGCTGCTCACCTCGATCGACGGCCTCGAGAGCCTCGAACGGGTCCTCGTGATCGCGGCGACGAACCGTCCGGATATCCTCGACGAGGCGCTCCTGCGCACGGGCCGCTTCGACCGGCTCCTCTACGTCGAGCCGCCGGACGCCGGCGGCCGGCTCGAGATCCTCACGGTCCACACGAGCCGGATGCCGCTCGCCGACGACGTCGACCTGGCGCAACTCGCCGCGCAGACCGAAGGATACGTCGGAAGCGACATCGCCGCGCTCTGCCGGGAGGCCGGGCTGACCGCGATCCGGGAGAGCCTGAAGGCGTCCAAGGTCACCCGCGCCCACTTCGAGACCGCGATGAAGCAGGTGCGGCCGTCCACCGACCCCGAGGTCCTGCGCTTCTACGAGGATTTCGAAAAGCACCTCCTCCGCGAGCGGGTCGCGAAGCGCCGCGACGCGCCGGTCGAGGCGATCTACCGCTAGTTTCGTCGCCGAGCGCGGCGCGCGCGGATTTGAGCCGGGCAAGCTATAAGTAGCGGAACTAGGTTCGCCGCCCGCCCTCGATAGACCGAGGACAACGAACGGGAGACGTGGAACAGTTGCTTCGCCCCTTGTACCGCGCTGCCCTGTGGGCGTTCGTGCTCGTGCTGCTCGGCAGCACGCTCGCGACGGTCACGGCAGCACCGACGCCCGCCGCGACCGCCTTTACGCTGACCGGGTACGTAGACCAGCCGGGCGGAGGATCCGCCCCGCCGGTGCCGGCCGGAGTAACGGTCGAACTCGTCTCGGCGGCCTCGGGCGCGACCTACAAGGCTGTCACCGGGGTCGGCGGCGTCTTCACGTTCACGACCTCGAGCACGACCAACGCGCTCGGGCCGGGCTACTGGAAGCTCGTCGTCCCGTCGGTCGCCAACGTCAGCGTCAGCGGGTGCGGCAAGTGCGCCGTCCTGCCGACCGACCAGAACCCGACGTTCGCGTACTACAGCTACGGCGAGCTCACGAACAAGAACTTCGCCACCACGATCGGCGGCGTTCAGATCCTCCCCTACACGGCGACCCAGAACGGCACGGTCCACCTCGCCGGACTCCCGACCCAGGGGGTCAAGGTCGACCTGCTCGACCCGAACTACAACGGGCTCGTCCTCTCCAACACCACCACGAACGCGAGCGGCGAGTTCACCCTCAAGACCCCGGAAGGGAAGTGGGTGCTCCAATCGGTGAAGGTGTCGGGGAACCAGACGTTCACCAACTCGACCCAGCTGACGATCACGGTCACGAAGCCGCCGGTCGTCATACCGGTCCTGAACGCGTTCACCATCTCGGGCTGGATCAACTCGACCCTCGGGCGGATCCCGACCTCCGGTAACGCCACCCTCTTCGATCCGACCAACGGCTACATCTACTCCGTAGCGACCCCGCCGGGCGGATACTACAGCCTCCCGACGTACCTTGCGGGCTTCAGCCACGGGGCGCAGAAGTTCGACGTCGTGCTGGCGGCGAATGGCTACGGCACGGTGTGGTACGCGAAGACGATCTCGAGCGCCGGCGCGGTCACGCGGAACGTCGTGGCGCCGACGATGCCGGCGTCGTCGATGGGCCTCTACACCACCGACCTAAACTTCTCGGGGATCAACACGACCACGGGCAAGGGCTCGCTCAGCGTCGTGACGGACGTGCGGCTCGGCAACGACTCGGTCGTTCCGAACCTGCCGAACGCGACCTTGAGCCAGCTGTGGGCTCAGCTCGGCCTCGACTACAATCACACGCTCTCGTTCCCGGCGACCGACGGAGCGAAGGTGCAGGCGTTCCTCAACTCCCGGGGTCCGTTCTTCCTGCCCGCTCAGTCCTCGACGGTGATCAACACGACGTCGTTCGTGGCGTTCACGACCCCCCAGAGCCTCGCGTCCTTCACGCTGGGATGCGCGACCTTCTGCGGGATGACGAGCGCCTCGGCGCTCTCGTACAGCTGGTCGCAGTCGTACCTGCTCAACGGGACCCTGGCGAAGAACGCGGCGTCGTACACGCTTGGGTTCAACTTCCAGCACCCCGCATCGAGCTCGCTCGTCTACAACTACTCCCTGACGCTCCCGACGGGGTACGTACTGTCGGCGGGCACCGCCGCCCCCGCGCACACGACGCTCACGCCGACCGGCCCGAGCGGCACCTGGGGCAAGTTCACGCTGACGTCGAACGCCTGGACGACCGCCTCGTCGAGCGCGAAGTTCACGCTCGTGAAGGCGGCCACCGTCCAGCCGGTCGTCAACGTCACGTCGACCAACTTCACGTTCTCGAGCGCGAACGTCCTGAACGACTCGAACGGGAAGCAGAACTACACCGTGGTACTCGGCACCGATGAGAACGCCACGTTCAGCGCGGCGAACTCCAAGTACAACGGCTCCACGAACGGTTCCTTGTTCGTCTGGAACTTCGGGGACGGAAGCCCGGTCGTCTCGACCGTCAACCAGACCGTGAACCACACCTACCTGGTGGCGACGCCGACCACGAACTTCCCGAGCGCGGGCTTCTACAACGGGAGCCTGACGATCACGACGTCGGGCGGGCAGACGAACTCCACCCACTTCCACGTCTGGGTCGTGACGAGCACGCCGACCGCGGTGATCACTTCGAATGCGACCGCCGCCGAGATGAAGACCGCCGGTGGGCATCCGTATCTTCAGATCAGTTCGAACAAGTCCGCGACCCTCTCGTTCAACGCGAACTCGAGCGTCACCCCGAAGGGGAACGTGCTCTCGATCGCGTCGTTCGACCTCGTGGCGACCAAACTGGTCCACAAGTCGGCGAACTTCTCGGTCGCGAACGGCGCGAAGGTCGGTGCGAACTACTCGGTCGACTTCAACCCCCCGAAGACGCTGGGCACCGGGAAGTACATCACCACCGATGCGGACATCGCCGGCACCCTGGTTCCCCTCACGGCCGGCACGTACGGCTGGGAGTACAACCTCACCCTGACGGTCTGGTCGGGAACGGGGACGAAGTCGACCGCGACGTTGCCGATCCTCTTGGTCGACAAGCAGGCCCCGACCTCCGCCTTCACGGTGCTGAACGGCGCCGGCAAGGCGATCTCGGGGAGCGCGATCACCGAAGGGAAGAACGGGACCGCGAAGATCCTGCTCAACGCCGCGACGTCGATCGACCCGAACAACGGGACGATCAAGTCCTACCTCTGGAACGTCACGAACGGGAACAACACGACGCTCGCGAAGCCCCTGAAGAACGTGACCTCGGTCAAACCGTATCCGGTCTTCTATCTCGCCCCGGAGACCCACCCGTACACGATCAACCTGACCGTGACGGACGCGAACGGCAACCGGGCGAACAAGACGTTCTCCCTGACCGTCTCGCCGAACGCCACGACCCGGCCGGTGATGTATGCGACGACGTTGACCGGGCCGACGAGCCTCACGAACGGCAAGTCGGCGACGTTCTGGGTGAACGTCACGAACAAGGGCGGCACGGCCTCGAAGGCGCTGAACGTCTCCGTCTCGTGGTACTTCCAATCGTCCTCGGGCACCGGCTCTAAGAGGTACGTTCCGGGTTCCCCGGGAGCGACCGAGTTCTTCGGCTACGTGAGCGGCACGGTCAACGCGACCGCTTCCCACACGGGCCTCTACCCGAAGCTCGCGTGGAACAAGACCGTCCGCGCGCAGATCACGTTCACCCCGTCGTTCACGGGGAACTACGTCCTGTATGCGAACGCCACCGCGCAGAACGAGTTCGTTCCCGACTACCACGGCGGCTCGAGCGTCGCCGCGATCTCCGTGACCCTCCACGCGAACCCGACGACCGAGCTCCTCGAGTACGGCGGGATCGCGGCCGCGGTCATCGTGGCGATCGGCCTCCTGATCTGGTGGACGCGCCGACCCAGCCGCAAGGCGGGGAGCGGCGGCAAGCCGATGGGGCGCGGCGGACTCGAGCGAGGCTCGAAGAAGCCGGAGTCCGACGACAAGGACGACGAGCCGTAGGCGACCCCCTCCGAGGGGCCCGGGCGGGCCGCGGAGAACCGTTTCCTTCCTTCTTCTTCTACTCGAGTCGAAACGGGACCCGGTCAGCGCACGGAGCGCAGCGCCCGATCAGCCGTACGGACCGACCTCGTCCAAGAGGTCGACATGCGTGAGAACCATCCGGCGGCAGCAGTACCGCTCAAGCCCCAAGCGGTCGAGCACGGCGCCCGCCGGCTCGCCTCGGGACGTTCGCTCGCGGTACTCGTCCCAGTGCTGGCCGATCACGGCGCCGCAAGTGAAGCAGCGCACCGGGATCATCATCGTCATGGTCGCTGCCCCGTCCCCGCTCGACTAACGGTAGGACTTCTGCCGCCGGGCGCGGGCTCCGCGGCCCCCGGGGCGCTTCGGCAGCTTGCGGCGGGGATCGTTGACGATCAGCGAGCGGTCGTACCGCTTGAACGTCTCGCGCAGCTCGGCGTCCTTCATCCAGGCGACGAGCGCCCGCGCCACCGCGGTCCGGGCGGCCGATGCCTGCCCGACGATGCCGCCACCGGTCGCTTTGACCGTGATGTCGAGGCCCTTCGCGCGGTCCCCGACCATCATGAGCGGCTCCTGGATCTTGTGGCGCACGAGCTCGGGCTCCACGATCTCGAGCGGGCGGTCGTTGAATCGTACGAGGCCGTTGCCGCGCCGGATCGTGGCGCGAGCGACCGCCGACTTGCGCTTTCCGGTCGCCAGGATGACGGTCGGGGCCTTCATACGCGGGCTCCGAGCAGTTTGCTGATGTCGGCGAGCGTCATCGGGGCGCGGAGGGCGGGCGGGGCCTTGGCGCCCGTGAGGGTCTCGGCCTTCGCGGCCTTCCACTCTTCGGGGACGCCAATGAACACCTCGAGGCGGTCGAACGCGACCTTCCCGCGGGTCTTGAGATGGGGCAGCATCCCGCGCACCGTCCGCCGGAAGATCCGGTCGGGGTGGCGCGGATAGTGGGGGCCGCTGCGCACGGAGCCCCGGGCGCGGGCCGCGGTGTACTGGCTGATGACGGCTTGACGGCCGCCCGTGACGATGCTCTGCTCGGCGTTGACGACGACGATCGTCTCGCCGTTCAGGAGGCGCTTCGCGATCAGGCTCGCGGCGCGTCCGAGGACGAGCCCGCGGGCGTCCACGACGGTCGGCGCCGGGGTCGCAGGAGCTTCAGGCAAGCAGCCGAACCCCCGCCCCTTCGGGCTTCGCCTTGAGGAGCGCCATCAACGAGACCGCGGTGCCGCCGGCCGCGCGGATCTTCGCGCGGGCTTCGGCCGAGAATGCGAACGCACCGACGGTGAGCGGCTTCGAGATCTTTCCGTCGGCCAGGACCTTCCCCGGGACGGCGACCGTCTCTCCCGCGGCGGCGAGCCGCTCGAGCCCCGAGACGTTGATCGGCTCGATCGAGTGCCGCGCCCGCTCGAGGCGGTCGGCGACCGACGCCCACAGCGGTGCGTCGTGCGACCGGGCCGCGCGCCGCAGCTCGATGACGAGCCGGAGCAGCTCCGGATTTTGCTTACCCACACGGCGAGCCATGGACGGGTCGGCCTCGACCCGGGTACCCGATATAAGCGTTGGGGACCGAAGGCGTTCGCAGGAGCCTCGGTTTCCCGTCAGCCGCGCCGGCCGCGCGCGGCGCTTCCGATTCCCGCCAACGATTAAATACGCCCCGCCGCCATCGGCGGCCTGAGGCGCCTCTCCATGCGCAAGTTCCTCACCGAGCTCCGCGGCAAGACCGTGATGACCAACGACGGCCAGATTCTGGGCATGATCGACAACTTTGTCGTCGACACGCTGACGGGCGGGATCGCCCACGTCCTCGTCACCCCGAGCGAAGACGTCGAGCAGCGCCTCTTCCAGAGCGACGCGTCGGGCCGGCTGGTGCTCCCCTTCAAGAGCATGCGGGCGGTCAAGGACGTCGTCGTGATGGACATTGGGAAGTGAGTCGGCCGACGGCCCCCTGATCTCGATCGTCACCACCGTCCGCAACGAGGAGGCCCACCTCGGGCGCCTCCTCGACAGTCTGCTCGTCCAGGAACGGCCGTTCGAGATCGTCCTCGTCGACGCCGAGAGCCGCGACCGTACGGTCGAGATCGCCGAGGCGTTCGACCGGGCCCATCCGGGCCTTCTCCGCATCCTCCACCGTTCCGGCTCCCGGGGGATCGGCCGGAACACCGGCGTGCACGCCGCGCGCGGCCCCTACGTGGCGTTCATCGACGGCGACTGCTTCGCGGACTCGAGCTGGCTCGCGACGCTGCGGGCGAGCCTCGTCGCCGGCCGGATCGTCGCCGGAACGACCCACCCCGTCGGCAAGCCGAAGTACGGGTCGCTCGAGCGCGTGGAGCTTTACCAGGGAGGGTTTGACGTCACGTACCCGTCGTGCAATCTCGCCTACGAGCGCGCGCTGTTCGAGCGCCTCAACGGGTTCGATCCGCGGTTCATCACCGCCGAGGATATCGATCTCAATCTACGGGCCGTCGACGCCGGGGCGACGATCCACTTCGAACCCGGGGCGGTCGTCTACCACTACATGCGGGACAACTTCGTCCGGTTCCTGTACCAGGCGTTCTGGAACGGCTACGGGCGAAAGCAGCTCACGGAGAAGCACGGCAACCTCTGGGGACGCTACCGCGTGCGCCGGTTGCTCGCCGGACAGAAAGGACCGATCGCGTGGGCGCGTCTCACGGCGGCGTTCACCGGGTACGTGTTCCGCGTGATCATCGGCGAAGGACGTCGCCTCGGGGACGAATCGACTCCGCCCGGGGGCGGACGCCCGCCGAGCGCTCGGGCCTAGTTCGCCTTGAGCAGCTCGGCGACCTTGACGACTTCGCCGAGGAGCTTCGAGACATCGGCGCTCTGGTCGACGACCGCGACGAGGAGCGCCTTCTTGCCGCTCCCCACGATGATCGTCTTCGAATCGTTCCCTTCGACCACGATCCGCTCCGGGGGAGCCCGGTTCAGTTCGGTGTTCGCGGTCGCGGCCGCCCCGAGGATCGTCGCGCACATGATCGCGAACGTCTCGGTGTAGACGCCGGCGGGGACGTCGGCGTACAGCACGAGTCCGTCGCGCGAGACGAGCGCGGTGGCGATCCCGCCGATGCGGGTCTTGAGGTCCTTGATCACGGTGCCCACATTTCCGGTCGCCATCATCGCTCCTTTCCCCTCAAACCTCTTCCACGTGGAAACGACATTCCTTGGGTCCGGTACTGGCGCACGCCTCTTCGGTGCATTTGACGCGCCCCCCCTTAAAGCGTTCGTAGAACTCGCGGAGGATGCCCCGGAGGCGGTGGCAGGTCGGAATGTCGCTCGGGGAGACCTCGATCGACCCTTTGGCGACGACCTCCTGGTCGGCGAAGCGGATCTCTTCGACCCACCCCCGCTCCACCAGGATATGGGCCGCCCGGTCGAAGAACCGGGGGCGCTCTTTGAGCGCCTCCTCGGCCATGTCGGTCCCGATGACCGACCCTTCCTTGAAGAACAGGCCGTGGCAGGCGTGCGACATCACGCCTTCGTACAGCTCCTTGATCTGCCGGAGCTCGACCTGGTCGATCTTTACGTAGCGCAGGGACATCGACAGGGCGGGCACCGCGGCTCCCTCTATATACGTTCCTTCTCGGAGGTCGGCGGGCCGGACGCCTCGGCGTCTCCGGCTTCCTCGACCGGCGGCGGTCCCGGCCCCCGCTCGATCGTCGACTCGATCTCCGCGAGCGAGCGCATCCGCCCGGTCGCCACGTTCGGGAACGCGTCCGCCCGGTCGAGCAGGTAGGCGGAGAGGCCGGCGCGATGGGCCGCGCGCACATCGCTCCAGAACAGGTCCCCGAGGTAGGCGGTCTTCGCTGGAGTGCTTCCGAGCGCCTCGACGGCCGCCCGGAACGCCCCCCGATCGGGCACCGTGTGGCTTTCGGGGGTCCCGGAGCCGACCAGCGGCACCTCGGCGAGCATCGCCCGCTTCAGGATCCAGCGCGCGCTCTCGGTCGGGAGCGGCGTCACGACCCCGCAGCGGACCCCGCGGGACTTCAGGCGCTCGAGCGCCGGAGCGGTGTCGGGGAACCGCTCGATCTCCCCGGCGGAGTGCAGGAACCGGCGGACGACCGCCGTCTCCTCCTCGGGGGGGAGCGTGCGACCCGCGATCGCACGGAGCGTCGCCGTCAGGTGCTCGTCCAGCGTGGAGAGATCGGCCGGCGGCAACTTCCCGGTGAGGCCCTGCCATCGCCGGCGGTCCCAATTCTTGAGCGAACGACGGAGGGCGGCCTGCACCCGCCGCTCGCCGAGGGGGGGTCCCTGCGGGTGCCACGCCCACTGCCAGGCGGCCTTGGTGTGGAGCGGAACGAGGACGTCGTCGAGGTCGAACAGCACCGCGTCGATCTCGGATCCGGCTGAGGTGAGCGGCACGAGGTGCTCCCGCTACGGGCGGCCGCCCTTCTGAAGCTCGAGCAGATCCTCGGTGGAGACCTTCTCGCCCTTCTTGAGGCGCGCGAGGAAATCCTCCTCGCGGGGCGGTTCGACCGGCGACCAGCTCGCGGGGGCGCGTCCGCCGCGGGCCGCGTAGAGCATCTTCTCCAGGTCCCGCACCTCCTCGATCGCCGAGATGTGGCCGCGATGGGCGTCGTCCGCCCGGGTCTTGACCTCGATCAGCTTCACCTGGACCTCGTCGGCCCGGCGCCTCAGGTCGTCGACCGATTCGTAGAGCAACACCATCGCCTCGTGCTCGCGCTGCGCCGACTCGGCGAGCTCGCCGACGTGGGTGTGGTGCTTCTCGGCCTCCGTGCGCGCCTCGGCGAACGCCTTCATCGTCTCCTCGACGTTCGGATCCTTGCGCAGCTGATCGTCCTGGTCGCGGATCGCGGCCTCGAGGCGCTTCATCTCCTCGATGAGGCGCTTCTCCTGCTCGCCCGTCAGGGCGGTGGTCATGTGACGGAACTCGAGCTCGGTGAGCTCCTTCTTCAGGCGCCAGACCGGCACCGCGCCGGTGCGGGGCGGACGGCTGCGCTTGAGCTCCTGGACCTTCTCGCCCAGCTCCTGGAACTTGCGGTTCCACTCCTCCCGGAGTCCCTTCGCCTCTCGGACATCGACGTTGAGCGCGTCCCGGCGGCGGCGATGCTCCTGCGCCTCCGCACTCTTGTCGTGAATCTCGTCGAGGATGCGGGAGCGCTCCTCCGCCGAGGCCCGTGCCTCGGCGTTGAGCCGGTCCCGCTGGGCGCGGGCGTCGTCCGCCCGTGCATTGCATTCGGCCCGCTTGTTCTCGAGCTCTTCGATCGCGTCGGTCACTCGGCCATCGACCCGCTGCCGGAGCCTCCCCGGTGCAGGGAGCGATTCGACCCGGCCGCCCGATATAAAGGCTCCGAGGCCGCTCGCGACTTCGTTTCGTCTGCCGCGTCATACTAATATTCGAGGCCCAGCGTCGAACGCGTCGTGGAAGAGGTCGGACGCATCTTCGGGGACGTCGGCCTCGGGCAGTTCCAGCTCAACCTGATCCACCCGGTCGAGCGCGGCGACTACCTCGCGGTCGAGGACGAACTGCACGGGAAGGTCCTCTGCCAGCTCGACGATCTGCACCGCAAGAGCGATCTCAACCTCGAGCGCGCCGAATCGCTCGGGACGGGGGAGGATGCGTCGATCCACCAGAGCCTCCTCGGCGTCGCGCGGATCATCGGCTACCGGGATGACGCGGGCGTCGTGAAGTGCCCGACGATGCCGTTCCGTCCCGGGGCGCACGTCTTTCGCGCCGAGGAGCCGCTGATCGCCGAGGTGCTCGGACTCAAGCACCGGACGAACACGGGCGCGTACGTCGGCCTGTTGCGCAACCACTCGCTGCGGGTCGAGCTCGACATCAACCAGCTCGTCCAGCGGCACGTCAGCGTGCTCGCCAAGACCGGCGGCGGCAAGAGCTACCTCCTCGGCGTCCTGATCGAGGAGCTGCTCCGGCACAAGGTGACGTGCGTCATCATCGACCCGCACGGCGAGTACGGATCGCTGCGCGTGCCCGCCGAGAAGGACCACGTCCACGACCGGTTCGGCGTCGAGTCGCAGGGGTTCGCGCGGCAGGTCCAGGAGTACTCGCCGGACGTCTCCCTGAACCCGCAGGCGAAGCCGCTGACGTTCTCGCTGCGCAACATCGAGCCCCGCGAGCTGCTCGTCTTCATGGGCCTCACGAACGTGAAGTCGTTCCTGGCCCCCCTGAAGCAGCTGATCGAGCGGGTCGGCACGGCGAACCCCGAGTTCACCGTCCGGGACCTGGTGCGCGCCGCGGAGGGCGAGGAAGGAGCGACCGCCGAGACGCTCCACGAGCGGCTCGAGTACGTCGAGCAGACGAAGCTGCTCGGCCCGGTCGGCACCAGCCTGAACGACCTCGTCCGCAAGGGCGACGCGACCCTGATCAACCTGCGGGGGATCACGCCCGACGTCCAGGAGCTCGTCGTCGCCCGGATCGCCTCCACGCTCTTCGAGAACCGCAAGAAAGGGAAGATCCCACCGCTGTTCCTCGTCATCGAGGAGGCGCACAACTTCGCCCCTCAGCAGGGGACCGCGAGCTGTTCCCGAGTGCTCAAGAACATCGCCAGCGAGGGCCGCAAGTTCGGCCTCGGGCTCTGCGTGGTCACCCAGCGGGCGGCGCGCATCGACAAGAGCGTCCTCTCCCAGTGCAACACGCAGCTGATCCTGCAGGTCACGAACCCCCTCGACCTCAAGGCGATCGCCCAGTCGATCGAGGGGCTCACCGCCGGGATGACCGACATGATCCAGTCGCTCCCCGTCGGGACCGCGCTCGTCACCGGCGGTGGCTACCACACCCCGCTCTTCTGCGAAGTGCGTCCGCGGGCGACGCGGCACGGCGGCGAGAGCGTCCAGATCGTCGCCGCCTAGCGGCGGCGGAGCGCGGCGGGCGCTAGTTGCGCGCGGGGGGACCGGCTCCCTCGAGGTAGCGCGTGATCGTGCGGACGATGAACCCCGTCGCTCCGAAGCTCTGGTAGGGCGGCTGCCACTTGCGCGTCAGGATGTTGGTGTACGCCGGACCGGCGATGTCGAGGTGCGCCCACGGGGTCGTCCCCACGAACGACTCGAGGAACGCGGCGGCCGACAGCATGCCGGCGACCGGGATCTCGGTCGAGTTGCGCACGTCCGCGATCTCGCTCTTCACCATCTCGCGGTGGAAATCGGTGAGCGGCATCCGCCAGACCGGCTCCCCGGTCAGCGCGGAGGCGGCCAGGATCCCCTGGGCGAGGCGATCGTCCGTCGTCACGAGACCGGCGGTGTCGTCCCCGAGCGCCACGACCTCCGCGCCCGTCAGGGTCGCGATATCGATCACCTCGTCCGGCTTGAACTGCTGGACGACGTAGCCGAGGCCGTCGGCGAGCACGACCCGACCTTCCGCGTCCGTGTTGAGGATCTCGATCGTCTTGCCGTTGAACGTCCGCACGACGTCGCCGGGCCGGTAGGCGGTGCCGCTCGGCAGGTTCTCCGCGCAGCAGAGCACCCCGATGACCCGGGGCGCGATCTCGAGGGTCGCCGCGGCCCGCAGGATGCCGAGGGTCGCCACGGCCCCGCACTTGTCGAACTTCATCTCGCCCATCCGGGGGCCCGGCTTCAGCGAGATCCCGCCCGAGTCGAAGGTGATCCCCTTCCCCACGATGGCGACCGTGCGGCCCCGGCGCGAGCCGCCCGGGTACTCGAGCACGATCATCCGTGGAGGATGGGAGGAGCCGCCGCCGACGGCGAGCAGGCCCCCGCACCCCATCTCGGCGAGCTTCTTCTCGTCGAACACCTGGATCTTGAGGCCGAACTCCTTCGCGAGGCCGCGCGCGACCTCCGCGAGCCGCTCGGGCGTCGCGGTGTCCGCGGGGAGGTTCGCGATGTCGCGGGTCCAGATCACCGTCTCCGCGAGCGCGAGCTCGTCGGCGGCCGCCTTCTTGACGAGCGCCTCCTCGCGGGCCAGCTCCTCGCCGAGATGGATCGCCGCCTCCTCGACCCCACCCTCGCTGGTGGAACGGTACTTCACGAACTCGTAGGCGCCGAGCACGGCGCCGTCGACGATCGCCCGCGCCGCCACGGCGGCGGTGAGCCCTTCGACCGCGAACGTCGGCAGGCGGAAGGCGACGGTCCGGGCGCCCTTTCCCTTCAGCGAGCGGACGGCATCGGCGGCGGCCCGGCGGACGACCTCCGCATCGAACCGAGCCGGGGAGCCCATCCCGACGAGCAGCAGGCGGCCCCGGGTGTCGGGCCGGTGGAACACCGTGAGTTCGCGGCGCTTCCCGCGGATCTCCTTGCGCTTCCAGGCGGCGGAGATGAGGCCCTTCGACGCGGTCTCCTCACGGGCCAGCCCCTTCGGCAGGGCTTCGTCCCGATCGGCGCGCTCGAAGAACCCGCTGACGATCGCGTCGGCCGCCGCTTCGACGGCGTCCCGGCGGTCGACCGGGACCTTCACGGTCCCGCTCCGGGCTTAGAACGACGGTCGAATCTTGTTGCGGTCGATCCGGATTCCGGCGGGCGTGATGCAGAGCAGGTTCTTCGCAATCCCAGCGACATCGCCCCCCGTATCCTTTGTGACGTTCTTCAAGTCTATGCTCATCCGTTTCACCGCGATTTGGTCGTTCGCGATCGATGTATAGTCGAGCAGCACGATGTCGCCCTGGTAGGCGAACTTCGAGATCTGGTGCAGGTCGTCGAAGCGCAGGATCTCCGCGAGGCGGACGGTCCCTTTCGCTCCGGCGAGGCCCGCGGCCTCGTCCTCGAACTGCATCGCTCCGAGGTCGACGAACGACCCCTCTTCCAACGTGTCGGTCCCGTGATGGCGCCGGAGAATCCCGCTCTTTTTCATCATGGAGGCGCGCCCCTTTCTCGAGGCGTCCGACGCGGGGTTTGCTTCTTAAGTCTATTGTTTGACTGGTCCGTCGTCGCCCCCCGGCGGGGCGACCGGCGCGGCCGAACCCTGCGCGCGCGGGAACCGCAGGCAGAACGTGACCCGGTAGAGGTCGTGGCCGTCCTTGCGGCCGTAGAGGCTCGCCGACTCCGTCAGCTGCGCGCCGAAATGCTGCTTCGCGAGCCGGGCGACCGAGCGGGCCGCCAGCGTCTGGGCGAAGTAGCAGTTCCACCCCTCGGGGAGCTCCTCGCGCCAGGAGCACGCCTCCTTCCAGTCCGACCGGGCGTTCCGGAGCATCGACTGCCAGATCGTCCCGAGGCGGGCGCGCAGCTCCCGCGGCTTCTCGGAGCGGTCGTCGCCGAGCCCGCGCAACTGGACGATCGCGGTGTAGTACTTCCCGCTCCGGCGGCTGCACGTGGGGCAGGTCCGATGGACCGTGCGCGCCGAGAGCTTGAGATCGAGCTCGCGCTCGACCCCCCGATAGCCGATCCGGGCGTGTCCGATCATCTCGCGGGTCGTCGCCGTCCCTTTCCCCTCCTCCCACCGGATCGTCCGCAGCCCGACCTCGGGGTCGAAGCGGAGGAACGGCGCGAGGTCCTCCGCATTCAGTTCGAGCGCCGTGCCCGCGCCCTCCCAGTGCGCGCCGTGGAGCCGGGCGCCGCACGTCGGACAGAGAACGACCTCGGCGTGCTCGGGCGCCGTGACGAGGGGCGTCCGGTCCGCGGCGCAGTCGGGGCACAGCCCGTCGGTGAGCGCGCTTCCGGTTCGTCCGCAGACGACGCAGAACTCCTCCGCGGTCATATCCGGTCCGCCCTCGACTAGTGGGCCATCGAGAAGATCTGGGCGTGCGGGACGCCGCCCAGCTCTCCCGCGCCCCCGGGAGCGATGTACCCTTCCTCGACCGCGAGGCGAAGCACCCGGTCGCCGAGGAGGTTCGCGATCGTCGCGCGGGAGAGCGCGTAGACGAGCTCCTCCCGGGAGACCCTCCGCTCCCCGTAGAATTGGCTCGAGACCGTGACCGTGCGGCCCCGGTCGCCGACCGGGAGCTCGGTCCCGAGGAGCTCGGCATCGCAGGCGGCGAGGACGACCTCGGCCCGCACTCGGTGCACGCGCATCACGAACTCGCCTCCCCAGACCGCCATCGTCCGCTCGGGCCGCCGAATGGCCCGCGGGGGTATATCACGGGGTCCGGGGGCCCGAAGCGCTAGTAGAATCGAACCAGCTGCAGCTGGCCGGGCCTCGACTCGATGATCTCGCCCTGGTTGCGCAGCGACTGGAGGAGGGCGTCGGCCTTGGGGGCCGCGATCCCGGCCTTCTGGGACGCCTCCAGGTACTGCTCGGGGGAGAAGTGACCGCCGTGCGCCTCCTGCAGCTCCCGCATGATCCGCATCACGATGTCGAGCCGCTCGCGCTGGCTGTGGCTCACTCCGGTCTGCGTGAGGTCGATGTCGTACTTCCCGTCGGTCGTCATCGAGACGCGGCGCAGGAAGTTCTCCATGATCCGCACCGCCCGTCGGGCGTCGTCGGACGTGACGATCCCGGAGAGCCGGGCCCGCGCCGCCGCCTCGCTCAGCCGGACGAGCGCCTCGAGCTGACGCGCCGTGATCGGCACCGGGGAGTTCGGTTCCTCCCCCTGGTGGCGGATCCGCACGTAGAAGTCCTCGAGGACGCCGAGCGATTCCTCGGAGAGGCGGGGCCGGATCGTGCGGCGGGCGTAGGCGATGTACTTCTTGAGGAGCTCCGGCGAGAACGGCGCCACGTCGCTGTCGTCCCCCACGCCTCCCGGGCGCTCGACCTCCCGGTGGGAAGCGAGGATCCGATTCGCGAGGCGCCGGTCCCGCTCTTGATCCGGCACGTCCTTGATCGAGAAGATCACGTCGAAGCGCGACAGGAGCGTCGGGGGGAGATCGATCTGTTCGGCGATCCCCCGGTCGGGGGTGAACCGACCCCACTTCGGGTTCGCCGCCGCGAGCACCGGGCAGCGGGCGTTGAGCGTGGAGGTGATACCGGCCTTTGCGATCGAGACGGTCTGCTGCTCGAGCGCCTCGTGCATCGCGGAACGGTCCTCGGGGGTCATCTTGTCGAGCTCGTCAATGATCGCCATGCCGCCGTCCGCGAGCACCAGCATCCCAGCCTCGAGGACCCAGCGGCCGCCGGCAAAATCGTCCTTTACCGCGGCGGCCGTGAGCCCGGCGGCGGTCGCCCCCTTGCCGCTCGTGTAGATCCCCCGCGGCGCGACGTCCGCGATATAGCGGAGCAGCTGGCTCTTCGCCGTTCCCGGGTCGCCGACGATCAGGCAGTGGATGTCCCCGCGCACCCGGACCCCGTCCGAGTGCTTCTTCGCCACTCCCCCGAACAGCTGGAGGGCGATCGCCTCCTTTTCCTCCTCCATCCCCTTGATCGTCGGCGCGAGCGACAGGACGATCTTGTCGACGACCGTCGGGTCGTCGCGGAACCGCTCGATCACCGCGATCTCTTCGGGAGAGATCTCGATCTCGGTGTACTCGAGCGTCTTCGATTCGAACGAGTTGCCGAGGACCATCAGGTCGAACGTCGTGTTGCGGACCACCCCTCCGCGGGAGGCGGTCGCCCGTTGGAAGCTCTTCAGCACCCCGTTCAGCACGATCCGATTCCCCGGGAGCACGCGTCCGGTCAGGTCCTCGGTGAGGAGTACCGTGAGCCCCTGCGGGTGCGCGCCGTGCTTGAGCGACTCTGGGTGCTCCTGCACCTCGATCCGTTGCGCGTCCACATACGTCGAGAGCTCCGCCACGAGCCGGAAGCGCGTGCGTCCCTGGGTCTTCCCGCACCCGCCCTGCGATTCGGGGCATTCGAGCGGCTCCCGGAAGACGAGCGACGCCTCGTCCTGCGGTTCGTGGAATTGCGTGTGGCAGGCGACGCACTCGAACACCGCATCGCGGATCTGCGGCCGCACCTCGGTGACCCTCCGCACGATCCCGTCGACGGCGACGAACCGGTTCAGGTCGGTCTCGCGGATCGCGCGGATCAGTCGGTGGGCGGTGGGAGGGAGACCGATGACGCGCAATCGCATCCCTTCCGCCTGCGGAGCGCTCGACGGGAGCAGCTCGCGCATGGCGCGGACGCCGGCGCCCAAGATCTCCTCCGGGCGCTCGAGCAAAAGGTCGGCGAGCGGCGTATCGATCGTGTCGAGGAGGGAGAACGGAACCTCGAGCGAGCGCTCCTCGGGGAATCGGTCGAGGATCTGCAGGATGCGGGGCCGCAGTCCGGCTTCCTCGAGGACGGCCGCCCACCGGCTCTGGAGCTCGGGCGGCGCCGGCAACGCCTTCTTTGCGACGACCATCGCTCCGCTCCGCGCTACGGGTCCAACCGGTAGCGGTCCCGCGGGAACAGAATCGCCTCGCGTATATTGGAAAGACCGGCGAGCGCCTGGACGAGCCGGTCGATCCCGAGCCCCCAGCCTCCGTGCGGTGGCATCCCGTACCGGAACGCCTCGAGGTAGCCGGAGAACGCGGCCGGATCGAGCCCGGCGCCCTTCAGATTTTCGGTGAGCCGGTCGAGGCGATGCTCTCGGGGGCCCCCGCTCGCGATCTCAAGCCCCCGGTACTCGAGATCGAAGTAGCCGGTCACGCGCGGATTCGACATCTGACGTTCGGCGTAGAACGTCGACGCCTTGACGGCGGTGGGAAAGTCGGTGATGAAATAGAACGGCGTGCCACCCTGCGCCGCGACCTTCTCCCCGACCGCCTTCTCGTCCTCGGTGCCGAGGTCCCGCTCGGCCCCCGGACGGCCGAGCCAGCGCTCGCACTCCGCGAACGGAACGCGGAGGAACGGGGTCGTGACGTCGGGGAGCTTCTCGGCCAGCGGGTTCTCCTCGGCCGTCAGGGCGCTCTTCGTGGCCCGGACCGTGTCGGCGACCAGGCCCTCGAGGATCTCGCGCAGCTCTTCCGCCCCCGAGAGGTAGCCGACCTCCCCGTCCAGCATCGTGATCTCCGTGACGTGTCGAACGGTGTCCGACGGTTCGGCGCGGAACACCGGGGCGATCTCGAAGACGCGCTCGAAACCCGCGCCGATGAGCATCTGTTTGTACAGCTGCGGGCTCTGCGCGAGGAACGCACGTCGGTCGAAGTAGTCGACCGGGAACAGTGTGGCGCCTCCCTCCGCGCCCTGCCGCAGGAGCTTCGGTGTCTGGATCTCGAGGAAGCCGCGTTTCGCAAAGGCGACGCGGAACTCGGTGACGAGCCGGTTCCTCAGCTCGAACACGGCGCGGACCGCCGGTTTGCGCAGGTCGAGCACTCGGTGATTGAGCCGAGTGTCGAGATCGGCTCCGACCTTGTCGACGACGCCCAGCGGGAGGGGGCTTTCGGCCCGGGAGACGATCGCGATCTGGGTCGGGAGGAGCTCTACCCCCCGTCGGGACTTCTCGCTGCGCAGTACCGTGCCTTCGACGTCGACGACGGATTCGCGCGGCAGTGCCGAAAGGAGGTCGAACAGCGCCGGGTCGGCCGTCCCCTTCTTCAGCGTGACCTGGGTCGAGCCGGTGCGGTCACGGACCAGGGCGAACGCGACGCCGCCCAGGGCGCGGTACTCTTCCACATGGCCCGAGATCCGGACGACCTGGCCGTCCAGCTCCTTGAGCTCACGCGACAGCCGGCGGGGAGGCGACAGGGGTCGCGACCTCCTTGCGTGCGACGGCCGCCCGTACGAGGGCGAGGTAGAGCGGATGCGGCGCCTCGGGCCGCGAAAGGAACTCGGGGTGGTACTGAACCCCGACGAAGAACGGATGGTCGGGGATCTCGAGCCCCTCGACCCGTCCGTCGACGGCCGTCGCGGTGACCTCCAGGCCCTGGGCGCGGAACCGATCGACGTAGGCAGGGTTGATCTCGTATCGGTGGCGATGGCGCTCCCAGATCTCGAGCTTGCCGTAGACCTCCGCGAGGCGTGAGCCGGGGACCAGCGCGACGCGCTGCGCCCCCAGGCGCATCGTTCCGCCGAGCTCCGAGAGCGACTTTTGATCTTCGAGAAGGCAGACGACCGGGTCGGGAGTCGCCGGTTCGATCTCGGTGGTGTTCGCGTCCGCGAGGCCGAGGACGCCGCGGGCGAACTCGACCGCCGCGATCTGGAATCCGTAGCAGACGCCCAGGTACGGGATCTTGTGCGTTCGGGCGATCTCGACCGCGCGCACCTTCCCCTCGACCCCGCGGGCCCCGAAGCCCCCGGGCACGAGGATCGCATCCGAGCGCTCGAGACGAGCGGCGAGGGTCGGGTTCCGGGGAATGTCCTCGGAGTCGTACCACTGCAGCCGGAGGTCGACCCCGAGGTGTCCCTGGCAGTGATGGAACGCTTCCGAGTGGGAGAGATACGCATCGCGCAGCTCGACGTACTTCCCGACCACGGCGATCTCGAGCGGGTGGGTCGCGCCGCGGTAGGTCGCGAGGAAATCCTTCCACGCCGCGTACTCGGGAGGCCGGTCCGGCAGACCGAGCATCCGGCAGAGCAGCGGACCGACGCCCTGCGCCTCGAGGACGAGCGGCACCTCGTAGATCAACGACTGGTCGGGGACGGAGATCACCGCCTCCGGGGAGACGTCGCAGAAGAGGGAGATCTTCGCCTTGATCTCGGGCGCGAGCGGAGCGGGGCCCCGCGCGATGATGATGTTGGGCCGGATCCCGATGGCGCGCAGCTCGCGGACCGAGTGCTGCGTCGGTTTCGTCTTCGACTCGCCGGTCGGGCCGACGACCGGCACGAGCGTGGTGTGGACGAACGCCATGTGGCCCTCGCCGAGCTCGTTCGACAGCTCGCGGAGCGCCTCGAGGAACGGCATCGACTCGATGTCGCCCACTGTCCCGCCCACCTCGACCAGCACGACCTCGGCGCCGGCCGATTGGGCGACCTCGCGGATCGACCGCTTGATCTCGCCCGTCACGTGCGGGATGATCTGGACGGTGTTGCCGAGGTAGTCCCCTTTCCGCTCCTTCTCGATCACCGTGCGGTAGATCTTCCCCGTGGTGAGGTTGTGCGTCCCCGAGAGGCTTTGGCCGAGGAATCGTTCGTAGTTGCCGAGATCGAGATCGGCCTCCGTACCGTCGTCGAGCACGAACACTTCGCCGTGCTGGTAGGGGTTCATCGTCCCCGCGTCGACGTTGAGATACGGGTCGATCTTGACGATCGTCACCGAGATCCCGCGGGCCTTGAGCAGCCGGCCGAGCGAAGAGGTCGTGATCCCCTTCCCGAGGCCCGAGATGACCCCCCCGCTGACGACCAGAACCTTCACGATCGCTCGCCCCGAGCGCTCGTAGCGGGCCCGGGCATAAAGGCTTCCTGCGCGGCCGACCGAATGTGCGTATCCGACGCTCGGGTGTCGCCCCGCGAGAGGTCAGAACGGCCGCCGCCGACCGGACGCGTCGCGGTGCGACCGGCCGAATTCCGGAAGGCCCGCGAGACGACTCGCCTCGAAGACCGGACCGTCCACGCAGACGTGCCACGGGCCGAGCGCGCAGGCGTCGCACATCCCGAGCGCACATTTCATGTGCCGTTCCACCGAGCAAAAGACCGGAATATGCCGATCCGCTCCCGCCGCCGCGACCTTCTGCATCATGACCTCCGGCCCGCAGGTCCAGATGGCGTCGAACGGCTCCTCGGCTACGAGCTGAGATGCCACACCCGTCACGAACCCTCGGGCCCCCTCGGATCCGTCATCGGTGGCGACCTCGACCCGAGCCCCGATCGCGCGAAACCGGTCTCGAAAGAGCAGCTCGGCGGCCGTGGTCGCCCCGAGCGCCACCGTGACGGAGGCCCCCCGTTGACGGATTCGTTCGGCCCCGGGGGCGAGGACCGCGGCTCCCGAACCGCCCGCCACGATCAACAATCTGCGTGGGGAGAGATCGAATCGGTTCCCGTACGGACCTCGCAACCCGATCGGCTCCCCCGGCTGGATCGCCAAGACGCGTCGCGTCGTCTCACCCATCGCCTTGATCGTGAGGCCCTTCGAGGGACCGTCCAGGTAGGAGACCGACATCGGGAGCTCGTCGTCCCCGGGGAGCCACACCATCAGAAACTGACCGGGGTCGATCGGGGGTACGAACGGGAACCGAAGCGTAACGGTCGAGGGCGTCTCCTGGACCCGCCCCGCGACCTGTACGATCTGGCGCACGTTCGGTCGTAGCGGGAATCCGATATATCGCCTCGGCCGCGCGCCTCGAGGTCACGACTTGGTCGAGCGGTGCGCGATGCCGACCGCCTCGTCGAGCTGGTGGAATCCGAGCTCGTCGAGCAGCGTAGAGAGGCCGGTGGCGAGCCGACCCAAGACCCCGATCCCGTCGAACGCGACGGCGGTCCCGACCTCCACGGCGCGCGCCCCGGCCATCACGTACTCGAGCGCGTCCTCGGCCGTGGCGATGCCCCCGACCCCGATCACCGGTATCGAGACCTTCTCGAAGATCTGCCAGACGCACGCGAGACCGACCGGTTTGATCGCCGATCCGCTCAGGCCTCCGAGACCGTGGGAAAGCACCGGTCGGCGGAGCCGCACGTCGATCGCGAGGGCGCGGAGCGTGTTGATGGCGCTCACCGCCGCCGCGCCGCCCCGCTCCGCCGCGACCGCGAGCCCGGCGGGATCGGCGGTGTTCGGTGTGATCTTCGCGATGACCGGAATTCGGACGGCGGCGACGACCGCGCGCACGATCCGCTCGACATCCTCGGGAGTCCCTCCGACCTCGGTTCCGAATCCTTCGGCGTGGGGACAGCTCAGGTTGAGCTCGAGCGCGGCGACGCCGGTCGTCTCCATCCGCACGGCGAGGCGAGCGAACTCCGCGGCGTCACCGCCGAAGACCGACCCCAGGATCGTGGCGCCCGCGGCCCGCGCGGCCTCGATCTCGCGGGGGTACTCGTCGATCCCCGGATTGGGGAGGCCCATCGCGTTGAGCATGCCCCAGCGGTCGTACGTTTCGATGGTCGGGTTCGGGTAGCCGGTGCGCGGGGCGCTTCCGATCGATTTCGTGACGACGCCGCCTGCTCCGGCCGCCCAGGCCCCCGCCAACGACTCGCCGCTCTCTCCCCAAATCCCCGAGGCCAGCAGGAACGGGTTCCGCAGCGGAACCCCCGCGATGCGCACCCCGAGCTCCGCCACGAGCGCGACGAACGGGTGTGCCGCTTAAATCGGCACGCCCGGATGCCCGGGGGATGCGCCTCGAGCGGCTGACCGACGCCGGTCGCCAAGCCCTCGAACGGGCGTTCCAGCGTGCCTCCGAACTTCGCCATCCGGCGGTAGAACCAGATCACCTGCTCGCCGCACTGCTCGCGGAGGAGTCCGGACCGGTCGTCTCTCTACTGCGCTCGCTACGAGTACCCGTCGAGACGCTCCGCACGCGGACCGACGACGCCCTAACCCTCCGCCCGACCGCCGACCACGTGGCGCCATCGGATCAGTACCTTTCGCGCCCTCTGACGGAGGTGCTCGAGGCCGCCGAGGCCCAAGCCACCCGCCGGAAAGACCGGTACACCACTGTCGACCAGCTCCTCCTCGGGCTCTTGGCAGTGAAATCTCCGGCGCGCGAGCTGCTCGAGGAGTTCGGGGTCCGACCGGCGGCGGTCGAAGCCGAGCTCGAAAAGGTGCGCGGGGCCGGCCGGCCCGTCGAGAGCCGCGGGGAGGAAGCCCAGTACCAGGCCCTCGAAAAGTACGGAAAGGACCTGACCGCGCTCGCTCGCCAGCGCAAGCTCGACCCGGTGATCGGCCGCGACGAGGAGATCCGCCGGGTCATCCAGATCCTCTCCCGTCGGACGAAGAACAACCCCGTGCTCATCGGGGATCCGGGGGTCGGGAAGACCGCGGTCGTCGAAGGGCTCGCCCTGCGGATCGCCACTCAGGACGTACCCGAAGCGCTCCGGGAGAAGCGCCTCATCGCGCTCGACCTGGGATCGCTCCTCGCCGGCGCGAAGTTCCGGGGCGAGTTCGAGGAGCGTATGAAGGCGGTCCTCCAGGAGGTGGAGCGGTCGGAGGGGGCGGTGATCCTGTTCATCGACGAGCTGCATACGCTCGTCCACGCCGGAGCGACCGAGGGCGGCGCGCTCGACGCATCCAACCTGCTCAAGCCCGCGCTCGCGCGGGGCACCTTGCATTGCATCGGCGCGACGACGACGCAGGAGTATCGGAAGTACATCGAGAAGGACGCTGCGCTCGAGCGCCGGTTCCAGCCGGTGCCGGTCGCGGAGCCGTCGGTGGAGGACACGATCTCCATTCTGCGGGGGCTCAAGGAGCGCTACGAGCTCCACCACGGGGTCCGGATCCTCGACTCGGCACTGGTCGCCGCGGCGACCCTGAGCGCGCGGTACATCCCCGACCGGCATCTACCGGACAAGGCGATCGATGCGATCGACGAGGCGGCCTCGGGCGTCCGCCTGGCCCTCGACTCCCGCCCGCCCGAGCTCGACCAGCTCACTCGGAGGATCCGACAACTGGAGATCGAACGCGCGGCGCTGTCGAAGGAGAAGGACGCCGCGAGCCGCGACCGGCTCGGACCGCTCGAACGCGAGCTCGCCGGGCTGAAGGAGCGCGAGACGGCGCTGCAGTCCCAGTGGTCTCGGGAGAAGGCCGAGGTCGAGCGCGTGCGGGCGCTGCGCGCGGAGCTCGACCGGGCGAAGGCCGAGGAGGAGTCCTCGGAACGATTGGGGGACCTTGAGGCTGCCGCGCGACTTCGGTACGGCCGGGTGCCGGAGCTACAGCGCCAACTCGAAAAGCTCTCCCGGAGCGCGGCCGAGGGACCGGTGGCGGCGATGCTGCGGGAGGAGGTCGGAGAGGAGGACGTCGCGCGGGTCGTCGCGAAGTGGAGCGGGGTCCCGATGAACCGGCTCCTCGAGGGGGAGAAGGACCGACTGCTGCACCTCGAGGAGGAGCTGCGACGGAGGGTGGTGGGCCAGAACGAGGCGGTCGAATCGGTCGCGCGGGCCGTGCGGCGATCTCGATCCGGACTCGGGGACCCGAATCGACCGATCGGCACGTTCCTGTTCGTCGGTCCGACCGGCGTGGGGAAGACCGAGCTCGCGAAAGCGCTCGCCGCGCTCCTGTTCCACTCGGAGCGCGCCCTCGTGCGGATCGACATGAGCGAGTACATGGAGAAGCACACCGTCGCCCGGCTCGTCGGCGCCCCCCCCGGCTACGTCGGCTACGAGGAGGGCGGCCAGTTGACGGAGGCGGTCCGCACGCGGCCCTACACGGCAGTCTTGTTCGACGAGATCGAGAAGGCGCATCCCGATGTGGTCAATGTGCTCCTCCAGCTGATGGACGACGGTCGCCTTACGGACGGCCAAGGCCGAACGGTGGACTTCCGCAACACCGTGGTCATCCTCACCTCCAATCTCGGCACCGAGCAGCTCGCGGCGGCCAAGACCGATGACGAGCGCCGCCGCGTGATCGAGCCCGCGCTCCGCCGCCACTTCCGCCCCGAGTTTCTGAACCGGCTCGACGAGGTCGTGATCTTCCATCCGCTCGGGGAGCGGGAGATCGGCGAGATCGTGGGCCTGCAGCTCGACCTGGTCGCGGCGCGCCTCAAGGACCGACGGATCGCGCTGAAGGCGACCGATCCCGCGAAGCGACTGCTCGCCGCGGAAGGGTACGATCCGGATTTCGGGGCGCGCCCTCTCAAGCGGACGATCCAACGCCGGATCGTCGACCCGCTCACCGGAAAGCTCCTCGCCGGCGAGATCCCGGACGGGAGCACGATCGAGATCGGCACGAAGGCCGGAGAGCTGACGCTATCGGTCGTGGCGCCGAAGGGGGCCCGATAGACCATGCCCGGATCCGTGACGGTGGCGGTGGTGGGCGCGAAGGACGTCGCGAAGGAGCTCGGAAAGAAGGGGACCGCCTCCGACCTCACGCTGTTCAACGCGGTGCGCGACGACCACGCGGCCACGATCGTGGAGCCGACGCAGTTCCCCGACAAGCTCTCTCCGCTCTTCGAGGCGCTCGGGATGGCCGACCAGTGCCTGCTCGCGATCCTCGAGCTGACCCGGCCGGTCGCCGAGACGATCGCCGTGGTCGACATGTCCGACGTGCCGACCACGATCGTGCTGGGGCCGGGAATCGGCGACGCGGAGCTCGGTCGCGTCCTGAAGGGGAGCCGCCTCGAGTCGGTCCCGCGCGTGCCGCTCGATTATCCCCACCTGCGGACCGCGATCGAGGGATGGAACGCCCCGGCGGTCGACGGGCCGGTGGAGGTGCAGATCGATCACGCCTTTCCGGTCAAGGGCGTGGGCGCGGTGGCGCTCGGGGTCGTGCGTCGGGGTACGCTGCACGCCCACGACAAGCTCCGACTCCACCCGACGGGTAAGGAGGTCGACCTGCGGTCGATCCAGGTCCATGACGCCGACCGCAAGGAGGCGACCTGCGGGGAGCGCGTCGGGGTTGCGCTTCGGGGCGTCGATGCGGACGAGCTCTCCCGGGGGCAGGTGCTCGCCCCCGCCGGGAGCCTCCAGGAGTCCCCGACCGTGGTCGGCGGACCGCTGACCCGGTGCCGGTACTACCGTGGGGACGCGGGCCCGGGCTCGCAGCTACATCTCGCCCTGGGGCTCCAGGTCGTTCCCGCGTCGCTCGACCGTTCGGACGCCGGGGGGCTCTCGGTCACGGCCGACCGGCCCGTGGCGTTCGCTCCGGGGTGGATCGGGTTCCTGCTCGACCTGTCGGTCCCGGCAGGGCCTCGCATCGTGGGGCGATTCTCGGTCGCCGCCCCGGGCGGCGCCTGATCAGCTCGAGCGGGCGCGTCAGGATCGACTGCGAGGTTCGCCTTAGGCGAACATCGTGACCGATTCCTTGCGGAGCTCCTCTTCCCCGACGACCTTCTCGATCGCCCGGTCGAAGTCCGCTACGGTCACCGTCTCGCGCTCTTCGCGGATCGCCCACATGCCGGCTTCCGTGCAGATCGCGCGGATGTCGGCGCCGGTCGCGCCCTCGCACCGTTCGGCGAGGGCCTCGAAATCGATCGTTTCTCGGATCGACATCCCGCGGCTGTGGATGCGGAAGATGTCGGCGCGGCCCTGGTCGGTCGGCACCGGCACCTCGATGATCCGGTCGAACCGTCCCGGGCGAAGCAGGGCGTCATCGAGAATGTCCGGCCGGTTCGTCGCGGCGACGATCTTCACGTTCGAGAGCGGCTCGAAGCCGTCCATCTCTGCGAGCAGCTGCATCAGCGTCCGCTGGACCTCTCGGTCGCCGCTCGTGGCGACCTCGAGCCGCTTCGCGCCGATCGAGTCTACCTCGTCAATGAAGATGATCGTGGGCGCCTTTTCGCGGGCCAGCTGGAACAGCTCCCGGACGAGCCGGGCCCCCTCGCCGATGTACTTCTGGACGAGCTCGCTGCCGACCAGTCGGATGAACGTCGCGTTGGTGTGGTGCGCGACCGCCTTCGCGATCAGCGTCTTTCCCGTACCGGGCGATCCGATCAGCAGGACCCCCTTCGGCGGGTCGACTCCGACCTTCTTGTACAGCTCGGCCCGGAGGAGCGGGTACTCGACCGCCTCGCGGATCTCCCGGATCTGGTCGCCGAGCCCGCCGATGTCGGCGTAGGTCACCGACGGCTTGTCGACGATCTCGCTCGCCGTCACGATCGGGTCGAGGGAGGCGGGCAGCACGCCCATCACCGCGAGGGTCTGCTTGTTGAGCGCAACGCGGCTGCCGACCGTGATCTTGCCGTGCTCGACCGTCTCCGCGGAGTTGACGACAAAATCCGGCCCGGTCGACGACTTCACGATCACGCGCCCGTCGGTGAGCACGTCCCGCACGCTCCCGACGATCAACGGCGGGTACCGCAGGCGGTCGAGCTCCGTCTTGAGGCGCTTGACCTCGCGCTGAAGTCGGAGGATCTCCGCCTCCATGTAGTGCCGCTCGCTCTCGACCCGCTTGATCGCCTCGGCGAGCTGGGTGTTCCTCAGTTCGAGGAAGTTGACCCGGTCGAAGCTCTCGTGCGGAGTCGCGGGCGCCGTGTCGGGATCGCTCATCGTGTTGCGAACTGGACTCGAGGGGGGTCCGATATGTATGAGACAGCTACGGGGCTTATAAGTAATCGACCTTCGAAGCTCGACTCGGGGTGGTGGAGACGGGGCCGGACCGTCGCCGAGCGAGCGCGTTCGCGCCGGCGCACGTGACAGGGGCATTCCTTCCGCGGACCGAGGCCCGCGACCCGCGGGGGCGAGGGTCGGTGGGGGTCGGGCTCGTGCTCGAGGCCGGAGTCCGCGCCCAGGCCGAGTGGGTTCGATCGGATCGCTCTCGGCTGAATATCGTCGCCGACCTTCCCGGGCGGTTCGAGATCTCGCAGGAAGTCGCCGGACGTCTTCTCGCGCGGCGCCCGGGTCGGCTGACCGTACGCCTAACGCACCAGCTCCCGATCGGA
>JBAUAJ010000052.1:0-1829 GCA_049675585.1 Thermoplasmata archaeon | reverse complement strand
GCTTCATCGACACGCTGCGCGGCCCCGCCGCCGATGATCTGCCCGCGCAACAACGCTTCCTCGGCATCATGGCCGAGCAGGCTGCCCGCATGAACCGGCTGATCGACGATCTGTTGAGCCTGTCACGCATCGAGCTGATCGAGCATCAGCCGCCGTCAGGGACGGTAGATCTGTGTGATCTGGCGAACCGGCTGGTCGCGGGCTTCGAACCGCGGCTGAAAGAGCGTTCGGTGACGCTCGACATCCACATGGCGAACGACGTGCCGGTGGTGATCGGCGATGCGGACCAGTTGACGCAGGTGTTGCAGAACCTGCTGGACAACGCCGTGAAATACGGACGCGAACGCGGCACGGTCCGGCTTGAGATAGTGGTGCCGTCCGGTCGTCCCGGCGTGTCACTATCGGTGACCGATCAAGGTGCCGGCATTCCACGCGAACACCTGCCACGGCTGACCGAGCGATTCTATCGTGTAGATACAGGGCGTTCGCGCGCCGCCGGGGGCACTGGCCTGGGGCTGGCGATCGTCAAGCACATCGTCAATCGCCATCGCGGCCAGATGTCGATCGAAAGCGAGGAAGGCATCGGCACCACTGTCAGCATCTGGTTGCCACAAGCAGTGGCACGTCCCGTCACGTCCGACATACCAGCCTGAAGTGATAATGACCTGACGTTGCGCTTCCGAGCAGAAGACAACTTGCGAGGGTGTGGCAGGCGGCTCGGCGAAGAAAATCCCTCTCCGCCCCTGGGCGCGGAGAGGTTAGGAGAGGTGGGGGAGGACACCGTGGGGATTGGCCTTTATCGCGTGAGTTCACCGCGCATCTGTACCGAGCTTACCTCAATCCGCCCCACCTCACCCGTCGTTCACAACGCTCTCGTCATGGTCGCCCGCTAGCTACGACATCACCAGCTGCCGCCGCTGTGTAGGCGCTGGGCAGTGCCTCAGTCTGAATAAATTCCTATTTCGGGCCGCTCGCGTCCGCCGCTACTAAAAGCTACATTCATCTGCATGAGTGGCCATAACTCCCGAGATACGGAGACGACCAGTACGTTTCACCATGGGGCGGTGTCTCAGGTGCGATTGCGGCACACCCAGACCGGAGGGTTGTGGGAACGTATCCTCATTATACTTGGGGGCGCGATTCTGGCGCTGGTGATAATAGACAGGGTGTGGTTCTGACGATGCCTAAGCACGCGAAGCGCCCCCGCGATCCGAACCAGCTCGCACGCATGGGGGTCGATCTGGCGACGGGCGAGCGGACGGAGGAGAAGCCAAAGCCGCCTACCCGGCGCAGGAGTTCGCCCGCTCTGGCGGCTTGAAGGGCGGCGCAGCACGGGCGCGGGCACTGACGCCCGAGCAGAGGCGAGAGATTGCTAATTTATCCGACATCACCAGCCGCTGCCGTTGGGCGTAGTCCAAGAGGGCGCTCTCGTGCTCTCTCTCCGCTCATGTCCGACGCGGCCCAACCCGCTGACCTACCCCCACCAAGCCGCTCCGGCCGCCTCCTCGCGCTCGTCCGCAAACTCATCGACTACGGCACGCAACTCGCCGCTACCTTCCGCGATCGCCCCGCGCCCAACGACCCTCGCCACCTTGTGCGCTTCTACGGCATCAGTGACATCGCCGTCATCCTCGCCCGCATCGCCCAAGGCCTGCTCCGCGCCCGCCTGCTGGGGGAGAAAATAACCACCACCGCCACCCGCCTTGACACCGAACCCCAGCCCAGGCCCGCGCCATCCCCCAGGGCGCCACGCGCCCTCCCTAGCGCCGCCCAAACGCGTGCGCCGAGGCGCCAGGCCGAGCCCCAGCCCCAGCCCACCGACACAGCCT
>JBAUAJ010000051.1:0-1964 GCA_049675585.1 Thermoplasmata archaeon | reverse complement strand
ATGATGGTGTTGATGGGCATGTTCGAGGAAGCGTCTTCTGCCCTCGCGCGTCGAGCGACTTCGACTGGTTCAGAGGGGGCACGATATATCGTGCCCCTACAGTGTATGATAACGACGGAGAAAACGTATCCGCTATGCCGTCAAAACCAGCCAGCCGGACTACCGCTAGAATTTTACGGAGCAAAATCATCTACAAAGGGCCTGTTTTTGGGATTCGGCGAGATGAGATCATCGAGCCGGGCGGACTGCGTGTTACGCGCGAAGTGATCACGCATCCTGGGTCGGTCGTGGTGCTGCCCGTTTTTCCGGACGGGCGGATTTTGATGATTCGGCAGTACCGGCACGCTACGCGGCAGTTTCTTTGGGAGTTGGTGGCGGGACGGATCGACGAGGGAGAAAATCCTCGAAAGGCCGCGGCGCGCGAATTGATCGAAGAAACGGGATATCGCGCGAAACGGTTTCACGTTTTCCTGGACATTTTCCCTACGCCGGGATTTCTTGAGGAGCGCATGTATATTCTTCTGGCGGAGGATTTGACGGCGGGGGTGGCCGAGCCGGAGGAAGACGAGCGAATTACGGCTCAGGCCTTCACGCATGGCGAAATCGAGCAGATGATCCGGCGAAATAAAATTCGGGACGCCAAATCCGTGGCGGGAATTTTGTACTATCTGCGTTTTCTAGTTCGTTCCTGATTTCTCGAGACCGCCGAATCGGTCCGTCGCATGTTTCAGAAGCAGTCCCCTCCGAGCGTCATCTGCGCGCGATAACCGACGCACATTTTGAAACTTGAATGGCAAACCATGCATTCGCTTGAAGTTGCAGGTTTTTTCCGAACCAACCTTGCAGCGAAAAATAGCTTTCACTTTATTGAATCGTTTTTGTAGATGGATTATCGCTCATTTTTCGAACCGGAAGAACGATTGCTCTCTTGACTGAACCCGTCATTCTGGTACACTCCGCGCAATTTGTGTCGTTGGCGGCTGCAGCTGTCCCGATTTAGCCGACCACGAGGAACATCCAGGTCTCCATCAGGGAGGAACATATCGGTGCAAGGAACCGTAAAATGGTTTAATAACTCGAAAGGGTACGGCTTCATCGGGCGCGAAGATGGTCCAGACGTTTTTGTGCATTATTCCGCTATCGTGGGGGATGGCTACCGCACCTTGCAGGAAGGAGATGCGGTAGAGTTCGAAATTGTCCAGGGACCGAAAGGACCCCAGGCAGCGAACGTGCAAAAGCCAGCTTAATAAAACCCGGAATCATTTGGCCGGCAGAGGGCGCCCCTCTGCCGGCTTTTTTTTGAGGAAGTGGGTAGTGAATAGTGGATAGTGAATAGAAAAAAGCGGTGCAACGAGGTTGAGGAAGTAGGTGAGTTATAGGAGGTAAAGGAACGGAGGAGGATCGCGCTGAACACGGGAATTTCATGTGGCGGCAGGCTAGGGAGCGGCCAGGCGGGTGATCAGGAGATGGAAGAAGGCGTCGGAGTCGGAGCGCATGCAGACTTGGGCGTTGGGAGGCCCGGGTTCTTGGCGGGTAAAACCTTTGTCGTCCACGAGGATGTGCATGGATTGCGAGGGGCAGATATTGGGATTCAGGATGAAGGCGATGGTGATGGGATCCAAGAGGGTGGGAGTTGGCTGGCCCCATTCGTGATAGAGGAGCGTTAGAGCGTCGGTGAGCGGGGTGGCTTGGCGGAAGAGGTAGGAGCGTTTGACTTCGTCAAACTTGAGTTGGGTGGAGTCGAGGGGCATCACGTAGAGAGGGACGCCGGAGAGGAAGACTTTTTTCGCGGCGGGGATGGCGTTGATGATGTTCCATTCGGCGTCGGGGCCGTGGTTGGGAGACCAGGGATCGCCGTAGCCGCGCTCGATGGAGCCGCCCATCATGACGACGCGCTTGAGTTTGAGGAAGGTTTGCGGGTCTTTGTCGATAATGGCGCCGACGTTCATCAGCGGGCCAATGGC
>JBAUAJ010000050.1:0-1667 GCA_049675585.1 Thermoplasmata archaeon | reverse complement strand
GAATATATGATAATATAGATGGTGAAATTAATGCTATGTTCATTACAGCTAGTGAAGCAATAACTCTAAAACAGCTATTAGAAAACCAATTCATTCATCCCGAAGTAGTCGGTGGAGTTGAAGTAGTCAATAAGATTATAAGATTTGCAAATGAGCAATTATCAAATCGAGGTGCTTAATGAATTTAGACAAAACCAAATTAAGCCAAATAAGAGATAAAATAATTAAAGGATATTACTATAATCATAAATATAATGGTATGGTAATTGATGATCAACTATTGAGAGATTTAGAGTGGCTAATTGAGACATTGGATCAGAAATTAACAAATGAGCAATTGGCTAACAGAGTTAGTTAATCAGCACAAAGATTTTGAATCTCCTCTTTCGTTTTGGAGATGGGCCGGATTAGCCGCAATATCAGCCGTAGTTAAGGATAATATATGGATTGACCGCGCGGGCCTATTTAAGCAATATCCGAATATTTATGTAATTCTTTATGCTGATAGTGGCTTAAAGAAAGGTGCGCCTATTGCTATGGCTAAGTCACTGGTTAGCCAAGTAAATAATACGAAAGTAATTAATGGTCGTAGTAGCATACAAGCTATTATGAAGGAGATTAGTACAAGTGAAACACAACCAGGTGGAAAAATAATTAATGGAGCAACAGCATTCATTGCAGCTAGTGAACTCAGTGCAGCTATTGTGGAAGATCCAGCAGCATTCAATTTACTTACAGATTTGTACGACAGAAGTTGGAATGAGCACAAATACACGTCGTTACTTAAACAAGAAAAATTTTCCCTGGCGAAACCAACAATAAGTCTTTTAGCAGGAATCAATGAAGCTCATGCAGAAGTCTTATTCAGCAATAAAGATATAAAAGGAGGATTTCTTGGACGTACATTTGTCATTCACGAATCAAAACGAAATAGAATTAATAGTCTCATCAAACGGGGTGAATCTCCACCAAACTACAATAGATTGGCGGAGCATCTTAGAGAGTTGTCTAAATTACGAGGGGAATTTGAAAATCTTGATGAAACGCGCGCCGGTGAGATTTTTAATAATTGGTATATTGAATTTACTACGGCAATCGAGCAGCAAAGAGTTGCTGATCCAACAGGAACTCTTAATCGATTCTCTGAGTCCGTTATTAAAGTAGCTATGTTGCTTTCTTTAGCAGAAGAAGCGAAGCTAGTTATTAGTGAGTCCGCGATGCTGGAAGCAATCAAACTATGTGAAACACTTGTAGGCAATGTGCGCAAGACAACTATGGGAGCTGGTAAGTCTCAATGGGCGACGCATAAAGCTCTCGTAATTAAAGAGTTATTACTACGAGATAATCATATGATAAGCCGCGAACAGTTTATGAAGAAATTTTGGATGCACGCTAATAGCGCAGAATGGGATGATATTATTCGCAGCCTAGTTGAAGGTGGACATGTAGCTATTGAGAATCAAGGTAATAGAGTTATATTCATTATGCCTGATAAAGCTGTTGATGAATGGTCGAAACATTTTGCTGGGAAAAATTGATGGACAAAGAGCAGATAAAAAGTCTAATCAGACTAGCTAATAATAACTCAAATGATAATGAGGCTAATAGCTCAGCGCGCGCTGTGTGTCGCTTATTAGCATCATACTCGTTTCCAGATGAACCATCAG
>JBAUAJ010000049.1:0-11104 GCA_049675585.1 Thermoplasmata archaeon | reverse complement strand
CCCGCGAGGAGCGGGCGCAGCCGGTCGAGCGGCGCGACCCGGTCGGTCGGCCGGAGGAGCCTCTCCAGCGCGTCGGCCGCCCGCTCCTCCCGCTCGAAAGGGAAAGCGAACTCTCGCTGGATCCGGGCGTACTGCCCGGACCAGGCGTCGTACTGCACCGTTCCTCCGAGACGAGACTGCGTCTCGCGCTAACCCTTTATAATAAAGCCGATGCTCCGCCCCGATAGGAGAGCCGAGAGATGCGACCGCTCGCACAGGAGATACTCGCCCACCTGCCCGGGGAGGCCCGGCGGGGGGCCGAACCGCCGCCGCCCCCGTCGAACGACGACGCGGAGCTCGAGGCGGTGCTCGCTTCGCTCAAGACGAACATCAAGGTCGTCGGGTGCGGAGGAGGCGGCTGCAATACGATCAACCGGCTCGCCGAGGAGGGCCTCTCGGGCGCCGAGATGGTCGCCTGCAACACGGACGCTCAGCATCTGCTCACGATCCATGCGCCGCGGAAGATCCTCCTCGGCCGGCGATTGACCCGGGGTCTCGGCGCGGGCGCCCTGCCCCAGGTGGGCGAGCAGGCGGCCCGCGAGGCCGAGGACGAGCTCAAGAAGGCGCTCGCGAACTCCGACATGGTGTTCATCACGCTCGGGCTCGGTGGAGGCACCGGGACCGGCTCCGCCCCGGTCGTCGCGCAGTGCGCGAAGGACGCGGGCGGAGGGAATCCGCTCACGATCGCCGTCTGCACGCTCCCGTTCAGCTCCGAAGGGCTGGTCCGCCAGGAGAACGCTGCGTGGGGGCTCGAGCGGCTGCGCGCGTCGATCGACACCGTCATCACGATCCCGAACGACCGGCTCCTCGAGCTCGTCCCTCGGCTGCCGATCCAGACGGCGTTCAAGGTCGCCGACTCGGTGCTCGCGCGGGCGATCCGTGGGATCACGGAGATCATCACGCGCCCCGGGCTCGTCAACCTCGATTTCAACGACCTGCGCACGATCATGAAGGGCGGCGGGGTCGCCCTGATCGGGATCGGCGAGTCGGAGAGCGAGAACCGCGCCGAGGACGCCGTCCTCGAGGCGATCAACTCGCCGCTGTTACACGTGGAGATCGCGGGCGCGACCGGCGCGCTGATCAACGTCACCGGGGGCCCGGATATGACCGTCAGCGAGGCGCAGAAGGCGTCCGAGGTCGTCCAGAAGGCGATCAGCCCGAACGCCCGGATTATCTGGGGTGCCGCGGTAGACCCTACGATGCAAAGCACGATCCGGGTGATGCTCGTCGTGACCGGCGTTAAATCCCCCCAGATTTTCGCGGGGAGCGCGTCCCCGGCGCCGGCCCGACGGTCCGGCCCCGAGATCGACGTGGTACACTAAGGAGATTCGATGGCGTTCCTCGATCGGGCGCGACACGTCCAGGATGAGTTCGACGGCCGCCTGCGCGGCGTCGGGCACGGCAAGTTCGGGCGCATCCTCAGGATGGCCCGACGGCCGACCTCCGAGGAGTACGTGAAGGTCCTCGAGGTGACCGCCATCGGCGCCGTGATCATCGGGATGACGGGGTTCTCGATGTACATCTTCTTCTCGCAGGTCGGCCCGTGGCTCTGGGCGAATCTCTTCTCCTCCATCTAGGCGGCCGGGACGGGGCATTGTATGGGAGGCGGAGGGCACGACGAAGGGATCGGTCTCCTCTCGGGGACACCGGTCGTCGCGACCAAGAAGCCCGAGACGACCTCCGGCTTGCTCGGCTCCTCCGCCTCCGCGACGCCGGCCGCACCGACCCCGGTCGTGCGTCCCGATGTCTCGAAGCTGCTGTCGCTCGCGGCCGCCGATGACACGACCCGGCCGGTCACCGCGGGCACCGTCACCACGATCTCCGCGGTCCTGACGAGCCGCGCCGTCGAGCCGATCGACGTGCCGTTGACGGTCGAGGTCGGCTACACGTCGACCTATCCGGGCGAAGGCGCCGAGTGGCCGGTCTCCTGGACGCCGCCGGGGAAGCGGTCGCGGGCCGAGCTGTTCCCACGGAAGGAGAGGTTCTCGCTGCATCTCACCCCGAACCAGGGGATCCCCCTGTCGTTCGAGATCACCGCTCCCGTCGGCGTGCGCTACGGGGACCGGGTCGAGGTCCGGCTCGGCGTCGAGCCGCCCGACGGCGGGCCCGGACCGAAGCTGACGCTCGCCTGCGTGGCGCGGCAGGCGGTGCTCGCGATCAAGACGTCCCGCGGCTACGAACGCGAGGTGGCGGACACGCTGCTCGGCCGCGCCGAGGAGAAGCCGGACGTCGTCTTCGCGCTCCTCGTGCCGTCCTCCCTGCGGGGCTACGTCTTCGCCGAGGGGATGAGCTTCGAGGGGGTCCGCGAGATGCTGAAGGGGATCCGGAAGGCCCGGGGCCTCGTCGACGGCGAGACGACGCTCAAGGAGGTCGAGCCGCTCCTCGTCCCGAAGATCACGGTCGAAGGGTTCGTCGAGGGCGCGATCGTCGAGCTCATCTCGGGACCGTTCAAGGGCGAGAAGGCCCGGGTCAAGAAGATCGACCAGGCGAAGGAGGAGATCACGGTGGAGCTGATCGAGGCGGTCGTCCCGATCCCGGTGACGGTGCGCGGCGATCACGTACGAATGCTCGAGAGGGGAGGCGCGAAGAGTGGCGGATGAAGTGAGCGTGCTGGTGGAAGGCGGGAAGGCGTCGGCCGGGCCGCCGCTCGGTCCCGCGCTGGGGCCGCTCGGCGTGAACGTCGGGCAGGTCGTGGCGAAGATCAACGAAGAGACGAAGCAGTTCGCCGGCATGCGCGTGCCCGTCATCGTCAAGGTCGACGCGGCGACGCGCGCGTTCACCCTGGTGGTCGGACGGCCCCCGGTCGCCGCGCTGCTCCTCAAGGACGCGAAGAAGGAGAAAGGCTCCGGAAAGCCGAAGACCGAGATCGTCGGCGACGTGAGCCTGGACGCCGTGCGCAAGATCGCCGAGGCGAAGGGGGAGGACCTGTTCGGCCGGTCGATCGAGGAGAAGATGAATCAGGTGATCGGGACGTGCGTCTCCCTCGGCCTCACGGTCGGCGGCGAGGACCCGCGCAGCCTGCTCAAGAGCCGCGTCGCGGCCCGGGGCGCCCGATGATGGGCCCGGGCGGTTCCCCGCCGGATCTCACGAGCGCCGAGATCGTGGACTATTCGGTCGCCGAAGGCGATGGTCGGCTGCGCCTCAAGCTCAAGGACGGCTCCGTGATCGAGGTCCGCCTCGAGATCATGAACGTCCTGCGGGCCGGCAACGACCCGAACACGGGCCTGCCGACGTACGTCGTGCAATCGGCGAACCTGACCCGCCTCGTGGAGTCCCCGAAGGAGCTCCGCAAGGCGCCGCTGCGCCAGGGCGGGGGTCGGGACGGAAAGTCGCTCCCCGGCTTCGGCTGAGCGAGACCGTTCGATCCGAGAGCAGCGGGTACCGGGACCCGGAGGTGCCGGGGCCCGACGAAACCCCTATTACAGGGGGCACGCGTCGCGGGCTCGTGGTCGATCTCCACGAGACTCCCGCGGTCCCCCCGTTCGATCCGGGAGGCGACGAGCGCCTCGGCTACTTCGTGGCGGGCGGGCTCCTGATCGCCGCCGGATGGGGAATCGCCGTGGGGCTGAACGTCCTGCTCCACCAGACCGCCTCCTCGGCGGGGCTCGGGTCCTCCGGATTGCACGTCGGTCACGCCTGGGGGCCCCGGGGCGCCGCGATCGCGCTGTTCGGCGCGTTCACGGGAGCGTTCGGGGTCGTGTTGGTCGCCCTCGGCCGCGACTCGCCGCGCGGACCGTTCGTCCTTCCCGGCGCCGAGTACTAGGTCTCGCCCTCGGCGGGGTTGCCTACGGCATCGGGCCCTGGGCCGGCGTGTGCCGCACGACCTTGCGCGAGGGCGGAGATCGGACCTCGATCGGACTCTTCGCCGCTTTCTGCGCGGCCCGGCAGTCGCTGCACATCCTCTCGTCCACGTCGAGGCAGGCGCGGCAGAACGTCCGGCCGCAGATCGTGCAACCCAATGTAGCCGGCGCTCCGCACGAGGCACACTGACCGACCAGCACGTCCGTCCCCCCTCGGCTAAGGACAGGTCAGCCGAGGATGCGACTTGCCTTAAGCCCTTCGACGAATCCGCGGCCGAACCGCGCGCGGGTGACGTAGTGCGCGGCCGCGCGGGCTCGCGAACTCCCCGACGGAAAGCTGACGCCGAACCCGGCCGCTCGGAGCATGTCGACGTCGTTGTCCCCATCTCCCAGGATCACGCAGTTCGTAGGACGGAGTCCGAGCGGGGCGAGCGCGCGCTCGAGGGCCGGGAGCTTGCCGGCCCCCGTCTCCATCAGGTGGATCGCGAATCCGGTCGACTCGACGTGGACCCGGAGGTCGCCGAGCTCCCGTCGGATCGCGGCGACCGAGACGGTCGGTTCGAGCGCTACCTCGCTCTCGCGCCAACGGTCCGTGAACAGCCGGCGCACCGGTAACCCAGCGCGCCGAAGTCGTCGGTACGCCCGCTCCGCGACCGCTCGGTCGGCGAGCCGGCTCACCCGGGGACCCCCGCGGCCGTTCGAGTAGACCAGGCCGCCGTTCTCCGCTACGATCGGGCCCGACAACCCAAGGAAACGATGCAGGGCGAGCGCGATCGGGAGCACGTTGCCGGTCGCCAGGATCACGGGAATGCCGTGGGACTCGAGCCGCCGCACCCAATCGAGGGCCTGCGCGTCGAGGCGTCGATGTACATCGGTCAACGTGCCGTCGACATCGGAGACGACCGCGCGCAGCGGCGCGCCTCCCGGGTCTGCGTCCGTCCGACGGGCTGCCACGGAACCTCGATGGGCGCGGGGAGGCAGGGCGGTCACCCCGCGGGGGGATCGATCCGCCGGTCGATCGCGCGGCGCAGTTCCTCGGCGACCTCCTGGCCGTCCCGGCGACCGCGCACCTCACGCATCACGTCGCCCATGAGCGGGGAGAACGCCTCGCGCCCTCGGGCCCGCACCATCGCTGCCTGCCCCTCCACGATGCGGTCGATCAGCGTCCTCAACTCTTCGGCCGACAATCCGGCGAGGCCGGCGCGCGCGATGGCGTCCCCGAGGTCTCGGGCGCCTTGGGCCAGCGCCCCCAGCACGCCCGGAATCCCTTCTTTCGATATCCGGCCGGATTCCGCACTGCGCAACAGCTCGTCCAACAGTGGGTCGGACGGATCGAACCCGGCGTGGTCGGCGCCCACCACGGCCGGGAGATCCTGCGTGAGCAGCCGGGCCACCAGCGCCCCCGAATGTCCCCGGGCCGTCAGCGTCTCGAATCGCCCCACCCGGTCTCCGTACACGATCTGACGGACCACTTCGGCGCTCAGTCCGTGCGCGCGTTCGAGCCGCGCGAGCAGCTCCGAGGGACGCTCGGGCAGATGCGAGCGGAGGCGCTCGAGCCGCTCGCTCGTGATCGGGATCGGGGGCACATCGGTCTCGGGATACATCCGGTGTCGGCCGGGGAGCGGGCGGGAGTAGCGTGTCCTCCCGTCCGGCAACGGGTCCCGCGTCTCTCCCGGGATCCCCTCGAGCGCGACGCTCGCGCGCGCGACGATGCGCTGAAGCGCGGTCGCCAGGCGTTCGGAGGAGCTGTCGGCGAGCAGGAGGAACCCGTCCTCCGGCCCCAGGGCGAGACGTCGACGGATCTCTTCGATGAGAGCCGGCGTGACGCCGTAGCCCGGAACCTCGTCCGAGTGGATCAGGCCCTTCAGACCGACGGCCCGCACCTGGTCGGCCAGTTCGCGGCCGAGCCGCTCCTCGGAACCCGCGCGGGAGCCGAGCAGACCGCCGAACCCGGGCAGCGCGAGTGCGCGCACGGGTCCGTTCTTGCGCGAGGTCGCCGAAAGGGGGCCGCTCGAGATTCCCGCCACGATCTCGGTCACGTCGGTCCCCTCCGGCGGGCCGACCCGGGCGCCCCGGCGTCGCAGCTCGTCGCGGACCTCGAGCAGGAGCTTTTGGCGCCCCTCCTCCCGGTCCACATACTCCCGGATGAGGGAGAGCTCCTGGACTCCCTTGACCTCGATCCGGTGGCCTCCTTCGGTCGAGACGTTGAGATCCTCGCGCACCGTTCCGATCCCCCGCCGAACTCGACGCGTGCACCGGAGCAGCGCGCCGATCTCCTCGGCGACCTTGCGCGCCTCGACCCCGGACGTGATATCCGGACCCGTGGCGACCTCCACGAGCGGGATGCCCAGCCGGTCCAGGCGATAGACCACCTCGCCGCCCGCCTCCCGAACCTTGCGCGCCGCATCCTCCTCGAGGCAGATCGTCTGGATCGACACCCCCTTCCCGCCCACCGAGATCGACCCGCCGACCGCGACGAGCGCCGTGCGCTGGAACCCGCTCGTATTCGACCCGTCGACCACGATCTTGCGCATCACCTCGACCTCGTCGACGGGCCGCGCCCCGACGAGCAGCGCGAGCGTCAGCGCGACGTCGAGCGCTCCCTCGTCCATCTGGTGGGGCGGCTCCTCGTCCATCTCGACGAGGCAGTTCGAGGGGCCGGTCTCGTAGAGGAACGTCCGCCCGAGCGACGCCTGGAACTGGGCGGCGATGTCGACCCGGTGATCCTCCCCTCGGGACGGCCGAAGGCGACGGAGGAACGCCCCCGCCGTCTCCTCCGAGAGCTCGGTCGGGCAACGGCAGAACAGCTTTCCGGTCGCGAGCTGCTGATGAACTTCCAGGCCGACTTTCACGGAACGCTCCCCGCGAGGTGGCGTCGGGAGAACTCGCCCGCCCGGTCGGCGAGAAGCCGGCGCCGGATCCCCTCGGGGGTGGATTCGTGCCCGAGCGCCCATACCATCTTCGCGTAGGCCGTCTCGGGCAGCAGATCGTCGAGGTACAGCATGCCGGCCTTCTGCAGCGCCCGTCCCGTGGCGTAGACGAACGGATCGACGTTCCCCTCGAGGCACTGCGTGGTCATCGCGAGCACGACGCCCCGCTCGTTCTCGGAGCGGACCCACGGCATCAAGTGGGCGCCGATGTGGCCGAGGCCCGTGCCGGCGATGACCACGCCGCGCAACCCTTTCGAGAACGCACTCGCAGAATCGACCGTGAGCCCGGGGTTGGACCAGAGGAGGCCCGCGCGGGGGTCGATCGGGCCGTCGACCCGCGGAAGTCCCGGCGACGGGGCGCGAACGCCCTGGACGAGCTCGACCGTCTCGCCTTCCACGAACCCGAGCTCGGGACCGTTGCGGCTCTCGAAGGCGTCCCGTCGGGTCGAGTGCATCTTGCGCACCCAACTCCCGCGGTGGATCGCAAATCGGGTGTCGGAGAGCCCGGCGTGCATCACGGCGACGACCTCTCCGATCCGCCGGTCCCGGGCGACGGTCACGGCGGCGGCGAGGTTGGACGGTCCGTCCGACGAAGGACGGTCGGGAGATCGCTGCGCCCCCACCAGCACCACCGGGCCAGGCAGCCCTTCCATGAGGAAGCTCAGGGCGGCCGCGGTGAAGCCGAGCGTGTCCGTCCCGTGGGCGATCACCACCCCGTGGGCTCCGTCGGAGAACGCTGCGGCGGTCTTCTCCGCGAGCGTCAGCCAATCGTTCGGAACGAGATCTTCGCTCATCCGGTCGAACACCGGCACGACGCGGACCGGCCCGGTGCGCTCGAGCTCCGGAAAGAACTCGAGGATCTCGCGCTCCCCTTGGACGGGCCGTACCCCTCCGGTTTCGTAGTCCACGCGGGAGGCGATCGTACCGCCGGTCGTCAGGAGCGCGACCCAGTCGCGGAGGGGGCCGCCGCTCGGGGGCAACGCCGGATCGGGAGGAGGGCGTGTCGGCGGATCCCCCACGAGGTCGTAGCGGGTCCGTTCGTCTACTCGGACGCCGACATTGTACCCGCTTTCGAGCTTGAGAGTGACCACGTGGTCACCGGAGAGATCGTGCGGAGGGATGATCGAGCCAGACCAGAGCCGGCCGTCGCCGTCCACGAGATCGATCCGCTGACCGATCGGGAGCGAGCGGAGGGTCGTCCAGACGCCGTCGGCGCTCGACTCGCCCATCGTTGTTCGGCTCCGAACCCGGGCGCCGGACGCGCGGTCCGGTATAAATTGTGGTGCGCTTGCGCCGCGCTCCGTCCCCGGGCTTTTATAGAACACGCCCCTCGGAGCGCTCGGACCGCGTCCCGCGATCACGATGCCCGTGTGGGGTAGCTACGGAACCGGGGTCACTCCCCCGGACCGCTGCAATGGATTATCCTAGAGGCCTGCGGAGCCTCAGACCTGGGTTCGAATCCCAGCACGGGCGTCCTTCCCACTTTCCCACATATATATATTAAGGGATTCATCCGGGTCCTATGGCACGTCGACCTAAGCGACTCCCTCGGCTGGACCATAAGCCCCTGCTTGTCGACATCCGGGTACGCACATGGAATCAGGCGATCGGGCTCCGATCCCAACTGACCGCCCAGGTTCTCCTTCGCCAACTAGGCCTCTTCCTGCACGAGGTCAACTTAACTCCTGAGGGCCTTGTCGATAAGGCTAGACTCGACCCTGATGGCCTGGCGGAGCTGCTCGTCTCCTACGCTGCCCGCCTCAAGCGTCGCGACCGTCTCGACTCATACATCGCGAAGACTTTCACCGGCGTCAAATCCTGGCTAAGGTTCCGCCGCGCCGAATTCAACCAGTTCCCACGGCTACGAGTAATCCCAGGCCAGTCAATTCGAGACGAGACTCCCCCGACAACGGAGCAGCTGGCCCGCCTGCTCTCCGTTCTATCGGCGCGTGGACGGGTGGTCGCACTATTGATGGCACATTCCGGCGTACGGCCAGGAGTTCTGGCCTCTCACGACGGGCGAAGTGGGCTTCGACTAGGCGACCTACCCGAGCTGCGAGTAGCGAACGGTGACCCGACAATTGACCGCATCCCATTCGTTGTTCGCGTCCCCGCTGAACTGTCTAAGATCCGACGAGAGTACGTTACCTTCGGTTCCCGGGAGGAGGCCACCGCAGTCCTTGCTTATCTCACAGAGCGGGCTCGGAGCGGGGAGAGACTCGGTCGCGACTCACCGCTAGTCGCGGTTGATCCTTCGAAGAGGGGGGCGCCTTTCCGACTCCGCGCCGGGACGAGGCTGGCGTTTGTGACTACTAAGGCGATTACCTATGACCTGCGAGAGGCGATACGCTCTGTCCGGCCGGAGGGAACTTCGTGGCGGCCCTATGTGCTCCGGTCCTACTGTTCGCTGCGCCTTCTCTCTGCCGAGGGTCACGGATTGATTACCCGAGATGTGCGCGAGGCGATTCTTGGTCATGACCTGGGAGTCGCGGGCAGGTACAATTTGGCCAAGCGTCTGCACCCCGACACGGTCGAGGAGATGCGCGGGGCCTACTCCCGGGCCGCGCCGTTCCTCGAGACCTCTGGTTCCCCCGAACGGGCCCAGGCGATCGAGCAGAACGTTCTGCGGCGGATGCTTCGGCTCGTTGGTGTTCAGGCGGAAGAGCTCGATCGAGTCGACCTCACCAAGATGGACGAGGATGAGCTTGCCGATTGGGTTTCCCAAAGGACCCGGCACACCCATTCGGCCCCGAAGCATCCGGATGAACGAAGAGGAAGCATGGCCCAGCGGGTCGTCCCGCTGGGCCAGGTTGAGAGCCTGTTAGCGGAAGGGTACGAGTACATTGCACCCCTGGGTGGAGACCGGGCGATCCTCAAGACCCCAAACTGACCACACGTCGTGCGGGATAGCCGGAGTGGTATGATTTAGGACATTAACGAAGGTTGAGGTTTGCCTTCTTCCTGACTCAGTCTATGGCGGAAGAACGGTCTCAGGGGACGTACAAGTAGAATCCACTAATTGTAGTTTAAGGCGGCAACCACCGTCGTGACACGGTAGCGGATCCTATCAGAAGGTCCATATCGGAGCTCGCCTCGGGCCTCATTCCGCGCGCAGACGCCCTTATTCAGCTATCTTGTAGATAGATGGAATCGTGCTATACGTCACTTGCAAAGTATCTCCAGGATTTAGACGGAATACGCCCTTAGAGAGACCGGTCGCTTGATTGTTACGAGAGATTGCAACCCCCGCGCCTCCAGTAACTATCACGTCTTCTGGAAAGCCATCATTGTTCTGATACGCTCCAGCGGTCCAGCTGGCTGCTGTTACTGACGCGTTCGGGCCACGGCCCGAAAGGGAACCCGAGAATGCACCGGGCATCCCGCCCATGAATCGCAGGTATCCAAATTGAGTACCAGCGCTCTGGAGAGTCAAACCGCAGTTCACCCAACGGCACTGACGGAACTCAACGTTGTAAAGCAAACCGCCCGTGCCGGTGGCGCCGTTACTATCATCTAGGTACGCACCGCTTGAGCCGGCAAGTGGCGCGCCTGATGACGCGCCAGAGTCGATTGTGCAGTGTTCCAATAGGATATCATGACACCCACCCGTCGTGCTGGACGCCTTATCGTTCCCTTGAAGCTCCAAGCACTGGCCGGATGCCCCATTCCCTTTGAAGTAACAACGCCGCAAGGTCACGTTGTAGCATTCTCCGGCGTCTCCGCTGACATTTACCGGATCCAGGTCGATAGTATTGGGCAACATTGCACAATTGATGATGCAATCCTCGGCGATAATCTGCGTTCCACCCCGGATAAACAAAGCGCTTGTCGTGTTGGCGTTTGCATCGTTCGAGTAAGTGGCATAAACTCGACGAAACACGACATCTCGCGTAAATTGCTTCTGAGTCAGCAAGGAGTTGTAGTTGTCGGTCATGAAGACTATCGTGCACAGGACTTTGCCTGTGCAAACTAAGCCGTCGATGAGGTAGTCGGAACCCCCGGCACCGGTGTATGCAGCACTCGAACTCTGGCCCGGGATTGTGATGCAGATGCCGTTGTTGAGGGCCGGGCTCGTGTTAGCTCCCCAGATGAGCGAGAGCCCGTTCCCGATCAGCCATTGGTGGGAGTACGGTACGGGGCTAGACGAACTCAGTGGCGACCCCATGTGGATCAGCCGATAGTGCACTTTGGAGAAATGTCCTCCCGGATCAAACCAGCCGGGGCTGGAACCGGTGAGTCCATTGGCAAAAGTGAGAGAGCTGCCCGGCTCGAACCAGATCATTTGGTTGGGCCCAGTGTAGGCGAACGGAGCGCCGACCGCATACGCGCCCTGGT
>JBAUAJ010000048.1:0-1699 GCA_049675585.1 Thermoplasmata archaeon | reverse complement strand
GTGAAGCCGAAGATGAACGGGAGACTCGAGACGACGACGCGCCGCACCATGCCACGCTCGCCGAGTCGCCCGGCCTCGACGCTCGAGACCGCTGCGAGGTAGCCGGGGACGAGCGGCAGCACGCACGGCAGGACGACCGAGACGAAGCCCGCCGCAAACGAGATCCCGAGCCGGCCGCCCATCAGTCGTAGCGTGCCAGCAGATCGTCGAGGCGACGCTCGGTCTCCTCGTCGAGCCCGGATCCCGCCGGCCGGTCCGGCTCATCGGGCTCCTTTCGCCTGCTCCACCGCCAGACGCCGAAGGCGAGGACGAGTGCGCCGACGAGCACGCCTGCGATCGGCAGCCACCACGCGAGCAGGTCGAAGCCCTTGTGCGACGGAGCCGCGAGGATCGCCTGACCATAGTTGGCGACGAGCGCCGTTTCGATGTGCTGCGCCGTCCAGCAGGCGGCGATCTTCTGCGTGATGAACGCGTCGATCCGCAGCGCCGCGGGCGACTGGGACATGTCCAGCGTCGTGTGGCAGGTCGGGCACATCACCTGGCCCTGGAGGTAGTTCAGCGATGTGCGCGGCTGCGCGCAGGCCGCTGCGGGCGCCGCGAAGACGAGGGCCGCCGCGACGACCGCGACGAGGCGCAGCATCACGCTTCGGCCTTCGCGATTGCGCTCTGGAACTGGCCGGCGAAGCCGGGATCCGTGATCGGGCCGCGGAGGTGCGCGACCACGCGCCCCTTGCGGTTGAGGACGTACGTCTCCGGCACCTGGGAGATCCCGTACCGGCTGGTCACGTTGCCCGAGCCGTCCTCGAGCATCGGGAACGTCAGCGCGTGCGCGCTGACGAAGCGCCGCGCGTCGGAGTTGAGGTCGTGGTAGTCGACGCCGAGGAAGACGACGCCGCGGCCGCGGTAGCTCGTCCAGTCACGCTCGAGCACGGCGGCCTCGCTCTTGCACGGTTGGCACCACGACGCCCAGAAGTTGAGCACGACCGGCTGGCCACGGTAGGAGGCGAGTGAGACCTTGCCGGGCCCCTCGAGCCGGCGCAGGGTGAATGCGGGCGCCATCGCACCCACTCCCGGCGCATGCTGCTGATGGACGACCGACCACACGAGGAGCGCGAGCAGCCCAGCGACACACGCGAATGCGATCGCCTGGGCAGCGGTCTTGAGCCGGCGCGTCACGCTCTCAGCGCCGCCTTCAGCTCGCGCGTGAACTCCTGGCTGTAGCCCTTGTCGCTGACCGGCCCGAGCACCGGGTTGCCGACGATGCGGCCCCGGGCGTTCAGCACGTAGGTGACCGGCAGGCCCGGCAGGGCATAGCGGTTCGTAGCGATGTTCGCGTTCGGATCGAAGACGACGGGATACGTGATGTCGTGAGCCTGCACGAAACGCCGTCCGTCGTTGGCGGCATCGGGGCCTGTGTCGACACCCAAGATCACGAGACGATCGCTCCGATCCCGCCTCCACAGCTGCTCGAGCACCGGCGCCTCGCGCTTGCACGGAGCGCACCACGAGGCGAAGAAGTTGAGCACGACGGTCTTGCCGCGGAACGACGCGAGCGACAGGTCGCCGTTGCCCGTCAGACGGTGGAGCGAGAACACGGGCGCAGGCGCGCCGACCTTCGGCGGCGGCGTCGGGTGCGTCAGCTTCCACACGAGCAACGACGCGAGGATCCCGACTCCCATCACGGCCAGCGCCTGTGCCC
>JBAUAJ010000047.1:0-5113 GCA_049675585.1 Thermoplasmata archaeon | reverse complement strand
GTCACATCGACCGGAAGGCCGAGGGCCGCGCGCGCCTCGACCCGCGACGGGGCCGCGGTCCCCACGGCGACCGGCGGCACGGTCGCGAGGACCTCCTCCCGCGGGATCCGATAGATCGCGGAGATCTCGTCGGCGAGCGCAGGGGAGTCGCAGAAGATCCGGTCCGCTTCGGCGAGCGCGAGCTTCTCGAGCCGGCGCACGGCGCGCCGGTCGCGCCAGACATCGACCCGGTCGCGGAAACCGTTCGGCCGACGATTCGACCGTTCCCGGTCGAAGTCCCCGATCTGGATCGAGCGGACGATCGCCTCGATGCGGTGCGTTCCGCCCCGATGCGTGAGCGAGAGAGGGCCGAGCCCCGACGGGTCCCGGAGCACTAGTTCGGCGTCCGGGCGGATGCGTCGGCCGGCGGCCCGGGCGAACTCGGCTGGTTCGATCGCTGCCCCCGGCCGGCGGATCGGAAGGTCGATCGGCAACGCCTCGACGCCCGCCGGTGGTTCGACCGCGTCCGGCCCCGCGGGGAACAGGACGCGGACCGAATAGCGCCGCCCGCGCAACCCCTCCGCGAGCGCCCAAGCGGCCGCGGCGGGTTCGTAAGGGTCCGCCGGCGGCGGTCCGGCGGCGAGGAGGTCGACCGTCCGCCCCGCCATCCGAACCGTTCGAGGCGGGTCGACCCGAAAAGGGTTCCCTCGGAGCGCGTCAGGCCGCGAGGCCGAGGTCGCGAGCGAGCGACCGGCCGGTCATGCGCGGAGCCGACGGGAGGCCCATCGCCTCGAGCACCGTCGGGGCGATGTCGAGGAGGTCGGGGGTCCCTTCCATCCGCCCGGGGCGCACTCCGTCCCCGGCAGCGATCAGGATCCCGTTCATCCGGTGCGTGCCGGAGCCGTAGAAGAACTGGGGCCGGTCGCGGATCAGTGGCTGCGGGTACCCGAAATCCATCCGGGGCTCCGTCTTCATGTCGTCCACGCGGATCAAGAGCGTCGGCGCGAGCTCCAGGTTCTTCCCGCGGTAGAACTGCTCGGGGCTGAACACCTCGATGTGCGCGTCCGGGAACCGCTCGAGGCGGGAGCGGATCTCCCGGGTCAGCTCTTCCCGACGTGCGGGCGTGAGGTCCGGGTTGAACGGGTTCAGGTAGATCCCCTCGGGAACCGGGTAGGAGAACGCGACGGTCCGCTTCCAGTCGATGCGCGCGGCGGCGCGCTCGAACGAGGCGTCCCCGCTGATCAGGTCGGCGAGCGCCGCGTGACGCCCGTCCCGCAGGAAGTCGGCGATCCGGCGAGCGAGCGCCCCGGCGAGCGGCAGCTGCTGCGTCCGGAGGGCGAGCTGGGAGATCACCTGCCGGCGGGCGAGCTCCGACCCCCGGCGGAAGACGAGCAGCCCCTCGTCCGCCAGCCAGCGGTTCGTGAGGAAGTCGGAGTGGATCGGGCCGTGGCCGTGGTCCGAGATCACGAGCGTCACCGACGCCCCGCCGCCGGCGCGGAACGCGGAGTCGACGTCGCGGCAGGCGCGGTCGACCGTCCGCCAGAACTCGAGGAGGTCGGGCGGGATCTGGGCGACCGGACGGCTCAGCTCGCCCCAGAGCTGGTGCTCGAGGCGATCGGTCTCGCGGAACAGCGCGAACAGGAAGTCGGGCCGGTGGCGTTCGGCGAGCGTCGCGGCGACCTTCGCCCGCTGCTCGATCGCCCGCGTGGCGGCGCCGACCCAGGCGTCCCGCTCCGACTCGCGGAACGTCGGGAGCTCGCCCGGATAGTCGGCGCCGATCGCGCTCGTCACCTCGGAGCGCAGGCGCTGCGGGTACGTCGCCGAGCCCTCCGAGAACATGCCGGGAAGGATGAACCCGTGCAGCGGATAGCCGGCGGTCATCGGGAAGTTGAGGACGCCGACCTTCACCCCGAGCCGGGAAAGGCGGTCCCAGAGCGCCTCCGCGGGTCGGAACGAGCGGACCGTGCGGGAGCGGCCGGGCCGGCCGTCCGGCTCGGTGAACCCGAAGATGCCGAGCTCGCCCGGGTCCTGGCCGGTGGCGAACGAGAACCACGCGGGGATCGTCTTCGCGGGATATACGGACCTGAGCGGCGCGCGCACCCCGCGGTGGACGAGCGATCGCAGGAACGGAAGCTCTCCGGCCTCGAACAGCGGGTCGAGAAGGTCAAACGTCCCGCCGTCCAACCCAAGGACCAGAAATCGGCGGGTGGGACCTGCCATTTTAGAATCCGCCGTGACCGCCCGTTCTAGACCACCCGGGCCATCGTATTTGGGGTTTTGTCCCGTCCGTCGCCTACAGGAGCCGTACGGTCTCGAGATTGTAGGGGGCGCGCGACTCGACGCCGAAGCGCTTGTAGAGGCTCGAGCAGAGGTCGACGATCTTCGATTCCTCCCCGTGGTTCAGGAGGATACGCTGCGGGCGCGGGTCGAGCGAGGCGACGAAGTTCATCAACTGGACCCGGTCCGAGTGCCCCGAGAACCCTTCGATCGTCGCGATCTCGAGCCGGACCGGTACCGACCCCTGCCGTGGGCCGTCGAGGAACGACGCCTCCGACATGCCGCGCTGCAGGCGCCGGCCGAACGTTCCGTCGGCCTGATAGCCGACGAACAGGAGGCCGTTCTTCTCCTCCGGTGCCCAGGAGCGGAAGTACTCCATCACCGGCCCGCCGCTCATCATGCCCGAGGTGGCGAGCACGATGCACGGGTCGCGGGAATCGAGGACCTCGTTCCTCATCTGCCCCGAGTCGATTCGGTGGAAGACGTCCGAGAGGAACGGATTGTCCCCCTGCTGGAAGATCTGGGTGCGCAGCTGGCTGTTCAGGAACTCGGGGTAGGCGGTGTGGATCGCCGTCGCTTCGAAGATCATCCCATCGAGGTAGACCGGTACCTTCGGGAGCTTCCCCTCGCGCATCTTCTCCTCGAGCGCGAGCATCACCTCCTGCGACCGACCGACCGCGAACACCGGCACGATCAGCTTCCCGCCGCGGGAGACGACTTGGTTGGCGAGGTGCGTGAACTGCTCCGTCGCCTGCTGGCGGCTCGGCTGGATGTCGCGGAACCCGCCGTACGTCGACTCGAGCACGAGCGTCTCGAGCCGGGGGAACCGGTTCGTCGCCGGGTTGAACAGCCAGCTGCGCTCGAACTTGATGTCGCCGGAGTAGGCGAGGTTGTGGTCCCCCTCGCCCAGGTGGAAGTGGCAGATGGAGGAGCCAAGGATGTGGCCCGCGTTGTGCATCGTGAGGCGGATGTCCGGAGCGATGTCGGTCGTCTCCCCCCAGCGCAGCGGGATCGTCCGGGTGACGAGCTCCCGGACGTGGGAGGAGTCGTACAAGCCACGGCGGGCTTCCTGGTTGACGACCTTGATCGCGTCGAGCAGCATCAGCGTCATCAGGTCGCGCGTCGGCGCGGTGCAGTAGATCGGGCCCTTGTACCCGTACTTGAGCAGCACGGGGACGAGGCCGCAGTGGTCGAGGTGGGCGTGGGTGACGACCACCGCGTCGAGCGAATCGAGCGGGAGGAGCTCGGGGGCGTTGAAGAACGGGGTGCGGTCCGACCCGGGGTCGATGCCGCAGTCGATGAGCACCTTCGAGTTCTGGGTCGTCAGGAGGTGCGCGCTGCGCCCGACCTCGCGGTAGCCGCCGAGCGACGTGTTGCGGGCCCACAGCTTTTCGGGCAGCGGGTCCCGCGCGATCTTGACGCCGACCTTCTTGAGGAACGACCGGCGGTCGTCGAACGAATTGCGCAGATGGATCCGGACCTCCTCGACCGTCTTCGAGGGGATCGGCGGGGTCCGGACGACGGTCGGCACCCAACCGATCTTCCGCTTCAAGTCGTTGAGCACGGACCCGCCGCGGCCGATCGCGGCACCGGGGTTCGCCGCCTCGATCGTCACCTCGCCGGTCTCGGGTTCGAAGAACAGCTGGTTGATCTCCGCCTCCGGCGGGATCAGTTCTCGGATCAGCTTCTCGGCCTCCTTCGGGTCGGCGAGCACCGACGGGTCCGACCGGACGACGACGCGGCGGCGCAACCTCTGGGCGACCTGGCGGAGGTACTCTCCGCCGGAGAGGAACTGGTCGAGCTGCTTCGTGTACAGGACGATCTGCGGGCCTTCCAGCTCGATGTCCGTGACCTCGATTGTTTCGGGGAGGACCTCCTTGAGGGCCGCCCTTGCTTGCTCTAAGAGCGAGTCGAAACTCATCCACACTCGAAGGGGTTGGGTCGAAAGGGTTGGGCCGCCCGGGCCCCCGGAAAGTCTACGGCAACGGAGGAGGCAGCGGTATCTTGAGCGCTTTCAGGCGTTTATTGATTTCGTCGTCGGAAAGCTCGCGGTATTCCTTCGGCGTGATGATGTGCGCGAGGTAGCCGTCGCCGCTCGCGCTGTCGCGCTTCATCGCCGCGGTGAGGCCCCGCAGGGCGAGGTCGACCGCGTCGGAGCTCGACATGTCGCGGGAGTACCCCTCCTCGACGATGCCGTAGGCGAACGGAGAGCCGGAGCCGACGGAGACGAACCGGTCCTCGATGCACCCGCCCGAGGCGTCGATCGAGAAGACGTGGCCCCCTTTCGAATCCACGCCGCCGAGGATCATCCACGCCCAGTACGGATAGTAGCGGTTGCCGCTCAGGATGTTCGCGAGCAGCGTGGCGGCGCCCTCGGCCCCGAGCGGTGCGTTCCGGCGCAGCCGGTACAGCGAGACCTCGGCGGTCAGGTAGCGGACGAGCGTCTGCGCGTCCCCGACCAGCCCGGCGATGGTGACGCCGATGTTCTGGTCGATCTTGAACAGCTTCTGGGCCGACTTGTTCGAGATCATGTTGCCGGCGGTGACGCGCCGCTCGGTCGCGAGGACGACCCCGTCCTTCGCGACGATCCCGATGGTCGTGGTCCCCGTCCGTAGCCGATCTTCGACCTTCCCGCTAGACTCTGCGTGCATTCGAGGACCTCCGTCTCTGGAAACCGAGCGACCGACTCGGGCTCGATATATAACGGCTCACGGAGCGATTACCGCCGGACCACCGAGGAACCCGGAGGGAGCTCGTGGCCCGCGTTCCGGCGCGCCGACGCACGCGAAGCGCGACACCGATTAAAGGGGGTCCTGGCTCCGCCGCGCACCGGGCATGCGGCGGCACGACGTGGTGG
>JBAUAJ010000046.1:0-3717 GCA_049675585.1 Thermoplasmata archaeon | reverse complement strand
CGAGGCGCGCCTTCAGGGCGGTGGCGAGCCGGGCCGTCTCCTCGGCGGAGAGCGAATCCGGGCGGCGGGCCGGGTCGATCCCCTGCGCGTGCACGAACGTCGCGGCGGCCTCGGGGCGGCCCGAGAGGCCGCGCACGTACGGGTCGACGCTCCCGCCGACCGCCTCGCCGACCGATCGGCCGAACAGCGCGACGCCGTTCCTCCGCGCGATCGATCCGCGGCGGACCGCCTCCTCGACCAGGGTCCCGTTGAGCCCGCGGAACCCGCCGACGTGCTGCCGGTCGTGGATCGCACCGGAGAGGCCCCAGACCGCGTTGTCCCAGTTCGCCGGGTCGAGGAAGACGCCGAACAGCCAGGCCAGCGTCGCACCGCACAGCTCGCTCATCCCGTCGACGCCCCAGTCGAGCGGGTTCACGAACGCGACGTGGGGGGGCAGGTGCGGTGGGTCGGGCGACCCGGGGTAGCGATGGTGATCGAGGACGATGACGGGGTGTTTGTTCTCGGCGAACAGGTCGAGCCAGCTCGCGCCCGTATCGACCACGAGGAGCGGGCCCGCGGTCCGGCGGGCGAGCGCCGCCATCTTCTCGCGCTCGACGCCGACGAGCGCCGTCGCCTGCGCGGAGTAGCCGAGCCGTTCGAGGGCGTGCAGGAGGGCCGACGCGCCGGCGATCCCGTCCCCGTCGTAATGGTAGACGACCCGCCAGCGACCGGGATGGCCGAGGAGAAGCCCCCGGGCCCGGTCGAATTCTTCGAGATATCGGGGGTTCCGAACGAAGCCGTCCGGGCCCGAAGGCATCACTCCACCTGGAGCGCCGCGCCGGCGGCCGAGTACCGCCAGCTCTCCGGGATCCGTCGGCGCTGTCGGTAGTAGCGCGCGAGGCGTCGAATGCGCGCCTCCATCAGGTTGAGCCCGCGGCGGTTCGCGAGGTCGCTCGGGTGCCCCTCGAGGTGATGCTGCAGGTGGACGACGCGCCGGAGGAGGGATTGCAGGTCGTCGGGGATCTCGGGCCGCAGGCCGTGGGCGGCGAGCAGGGCGCCGAGGCGCTGGCCCGTGACGGCGCGGACGGACGGGACCGCATAGCTGTCCCGGAGCGTCTGGCCGACCTGGGCCGCGGAGCGACCGGATTTGACCATCTGGGTCGCCTGCGTGACGACCTCTTCGGTCGTGGCGGTGACCCACTCGGGCTTGACGAGCGGGTAGGGGCGGTGCGAGCCGGCCCGGCCCTTCCGCCCGGAGTGGATGCGCGACACGGTAGGCGGCCGACCGGGGTTCGGTACTTAACGCTTCGTGCGGAACGCCGCCGGGGCGGTGGAATTCGTCTCGGGGGACGACGTTCGGATCAGGCGATCCGGTCGGTTTTCGCGAGCGCCTCGACGAGGAACTGCTTGCCCGAGACGGTGATGCGGAAGTAGTGCGCCGTCGCCGAGCGCGCGGCGGTCGTGGCGTGCGCCCGGGGCCCGACCGCCTTGTGCGCGCCCACGAGCCCGTTGCGCACGAGCAGGCCGAGCACCTGCGGCAGGTGGACCTCGTCGCGTTCGGTCGCCCAGAATCCGTGGAGGAGCCGCTCGAGATCCCCGTAGGCGAGCGCCTGATCGCGCTCCCGACCTTCGTGCATCGACTCGGCGCGGTTCAACTGCTGCAGGATGGCGAGCATGGTCGCCCGCACGGGGTCGGGGGCGCCGCCGGCAGCCATCGGAGTGCGCAACGGAAGGTCCCCCTACATATAGGCGCCCGCGCGGCAGGCGCCGCGGCGTCAGATCCGGCCGACCCGCTGGATCTGGCGGACGAGGTACTCCTTTCCCTGGGTCGTGATCGTGAACCGTTCGCAGACGACTCGGCCGCGGTTCCAAGAGTACTCCGGGTCACGCAGTTCCCGAGCGAGCCCGTTGCCGATGAGCACGCGGAGCGAGCGGTCGAGCTCCTCGGTCGAGACCGACGGGATCGGGCCGCGCGCGAGGAAGTGACGGATCTCCTCCGTCTCGAGGCCGATCACCTCGCCCTCGCCTTCCATCTCGGCCCGGTTCAGCTGCTTGAGGACCTCCACGATCTCCGTCCGGAGCTCGAGCGCCTCTTCCTGGGGGGTGCCGGCCACGCCCCGCGATGCCGGGGAGGGGGAGATGAACGTTCGCTTCGAGTGCTCCGCCCGCCGGCTTATAGACGGGAGGCGAGAATACGTCCGGCGCGAGAATGGCCTGCTCCTGCCGTAACCCGGCCCATTGCCCCATCTGCAACACGGTGGTCCGGGTGCCGCTCACCAACCTCGAGAACTCGGCGGGGGCGGCGATCCTCGTCGAGCGGTTCGCGCGACGGGACTCCTCGTCGTCCCGCGAGGGACTGCGGCGGCTGATCCAGGGGTGGGCCGACTGCCCGTCGTGCGGCCACTCGATCCACTTCGAGCACTCGCGATCGTGCGTGGCGTCCGCGCTCTCCTCCGCCGGGGTGCCGCTCGCCGAGCGCGAATCGATCCTCTCGAAGATCACGTTCCCGGAAGGGTGACGCGGGGGATCGCGTGGCGGACGGCGACGAGTTCACGGTCACCCCGTACGAGATCAAGGGCCGCATCGACTACGCCCGTCTGCGGGAGCAGTTCGGCACCCAGGAGCTGAGCGCGGCCCTGTTGGACCGACTGCGAGAGGTCTGCGGCGGCGAGCTCCACCCCCTCCTCGCCCGGGGGGTCTACTACTCGCACCGCGACCTCGGTCGGATCCTCGACCGGTACGCCGCGGGCCATCCGTTCTTCCTCTACTCCGGCCGCGGACCGTCCGGCCCGCTCCACATCTCGCACCTCGTCTCGTTCGAGATTTGCCGGTGGCTCCAGGAGCGCCTGAAGGTGCCGATGTACATCCAGATCACGGACGATGAGAAGTACTGGGCGCGCGCGGGATTGACCCGCGAGGAGACGGCGAAGTGGGGGCTCGAGAACCTGTACGACATCCTCGCGGTGGGGTTCGATCCGAAGTTGACCCGGGTCTTCTTCGACTCTCGATCGATCGCCGCCCTGTACCCGCTCGCGATCCGCGTCGCGCGCAAGATCTCCTACTCCACCGTCAAGGCGGTGTTCGGATTCGAGCCGTCCGCGAACATCGGCCTCATCTTCTACACGGCGCTCCAGACCGTGCCGTGCTTCTGGCCGTCGTGGGAAGCGGGCACGGAGGTGCCGTGCCTGATCCCGTGCGGGATCGACCAGGACCCGCACTTCCGCGTCACGCGCGACATCGCCGAGGGGCTCGGCTACCCGAAGCCGGCGCTTCTCCACAGCCAGATGATCCCCGGGCTGCTCGGCGAAGGGGCGATGTCGACGACCGGGAACGCGGCCGACAACGTGCTGTTCCTGAACGACCCGCCGAAGGCGGTCGAGCGGAAGCTGAAGCACGCCTTCACGGGCGGTCGGGCGACGGTCGAAGAGCAGCGCCGGCTCGGCGCCACCCCCGAGGTCTGCTCGGTGTGGGCGCTCTGGCGGACCCGGTTCGCCCGGTCGGACGCCGAGTTCGAGAAGATCACCGCCGACTGCCGATCGGGCGCGCTGCTCTGCGGAGATTGCAAGGGGCAGTTGATCGAGCGGGTCCACGGATTTTACGGCGAGCACGCCGTCGCGCGGGAGAAGGCGAAGGAGTGGGCCGAGTCCGCGATCGTGACCGAGGCGCCGCACCCGCTCTAGCGGGTCACCCGACCTCGGGCCGGCCCGGGGGGGTCGGTCGCTCGGGGGCGACCGGGCG
>JBAUAJ010000045.1:0-1770 GCA_049675585.1 Thermoplasmata archaeon | reverse complement strand
AGCGGGGAGTGCCCATCATCAAGGCGCAGTTCGACTCCATCTCGCCGGAGAATGTTTTGAAGTGGGAATCCGTGCATCCGGGACTGGACAAGTATGATTTCGACGCGCCGGATCGCTATGTCGAATTTGGCGAGAAAAACCACATGTACATCATCGGCCACACGCTCGTCTGGCACAACCAGACACCGCGCTGGGTCTTTCAGGACACGAACGGACAGCCCGTCTCCCGCGACGTTCTGCTGCAGCGCATGCACGACCACATTTCGACCGTGGTCGGCCGTTACAAGGGGCGCATCAACGGCTGGGATGTCGTCAACGAGGCGTTGAATGAAAACGGTTCGCTACGGAAGTCCCAATGGGAAAAAATCATCGGGGACGATTACATCGAAAAAGCGTTCCAGTTCGCGCACGAGGCCGACCCGCAGGCGATGTTGCATTACAACGATTACGCCCTGGAAGATGAGCCAAAACGGAATGGCGCCATCGCGCTCATCAAAAAACTCCAGTCCGAGGGAATCCAGATCAACTCCATCGGCCTCCAATGCCACGTGAAAATGAACTGGCCCACGCCTGAAAAGGAGGACGCCACCATTTCCGCCTTCGCCGCCTTGGGCGTGAAGGTGATGATAACCGAACTGGACGTGGACATTGTTCCCGCCACCCAGCGCAATCAGAGCGCGGACATCACCGCCAACGCCCAGGCCGTCGCTGGCGGCAACACCTACACCAACGCCCTGCCCGAGGAGCAACAGCAGGCGCTGGCCAGGCGTTACGCGGATCTTTTCCGCGTCTTAGTCAAACACCACGCTGACATTTCCCGCGTGACCTTCTGGGGCGTGACTGACGGTGATTCGTGGTTGAACACGCGTGGCCGCGTGGATTACCCCCTGCTCTTCGATCGCGCCGGCCAGCCGAAGCCCGCCTTTTACGCCGTGCTCAAGGAAGCCGGCCAGCGGTGAGCCCGCAGTGGCACCATAATTTGCCGGGCTTTAACCGCTTGCGATTCAATTAGAACATCACGAAATAACTGGACAAATTGCACTTCCGCGATATAGTTCGGGTTGCAAACTAATTCCCGCTGAAACTGTGCGCAATACTGCTGTCCAAGACTTTCACATGGCCGGAATCCAGGCCGTTTCTTCCGGCCCGAGGCACAATGTGTTGCCGGCGGATGCCGGCGCCAGGTTCGACGTTGCTTCACGCCCGGGCGGAAAGGACCGGCTGGGAAAGATTGAAGACTGCATCGCCTACATGGAGGCACACATCGACCAACCCCTGCGGGTGGCGACGCTGGCCGCCCTGGCAAATCTTTCGCCGTCGCACTTCTTCGCGCTCTTCAAGCGACACACCGGTTGCCCGCCGAAGGATTATTTTACGCGGTTGCGCATGCAGCACGCCCGCCGGCTGCTCGGTTCGGGCTCCGCGAGCGTGAAGGAGGTGGCGGCAGCCTTGGGCTACGCGGATCCGTTCTACTTCTCGCGCGTGTTCAAATCGGTCAACCAGGTGGCGCCCAGCAAGTTCATTTCTTCAACCCCAGCGCCCATTCAATTCCGCCCAGGACATGCGCCTGGTAAGCCTTGCTGATCTCGGGTGAGTTCCGGCGATCCGGCAAATTCGGGTCGACGTCAATGATGTCCTCGCGATGTCCGAGCGAGGTGTAAAAGACCCGGCCCGCGCCGTAATTCTTGCACCACGACACCGGATAATGGCCGGGAATGCGGGGGATCTCAGGTTTCTTGTCCATGTCCAGCAGGACATGGACCTTTGACG
>JBAUAJ010000044.1:0-3244 GCA_049675585.1 Thermoplasmata archaeon | reverse complement strand
GTGGTCTCCTTGGCCACCAGCAGGATCTGCTCGACGGTTTGGCTTTCGAAGTGCATGGCGGATAGGCTATCATCATTAGAGGATGATGTCTAGAACACTTCTTCTACATGTCCTCAGAGAGCCATCTCGGCGGCGATCCAGGGCGACACATCGCCATGGGCGTCGGTTATGGGCTGGACCGTTTCGCCATACTCCGGTACGGGATCGATGATATTCGCAAAATTGACGTTGCTCGTGTCGCGTAAGGTCGCGTCGCGTAGCAATCATTGATATTGTTCCAGCCCTTCGGTGGCCTCGTCGTAGAACTGGCGCACGATGGGCGCGAAATTACCGTCGAATACCGCATTGAGGTTGACGTCATCGTGAGTAAATTTCGTTCGAATCGCCGCGAGATTGACGACCTTCTGGGTTTCTTGCAGCGTTAGGCCCCGATGCAGCGCGTCGCGCACCTGCTGATGAATCCATCGAAAAGAGTCCAATTCCAACTGCAGGAATGACGAGTCCAGCTGCGCCTGGCCATGGCCGGGAACGATGATCTTGGCGTCCAGCCGGGACAGTGCTTCGAGGCTCTCGATCCAGGCGGACGGATGGGAGTCCGCGCAAAATGGCACCGGATACGCGAGCAGATCGCCTGTGAGCAGGATCTTCTCGGCGGGCAGAAATACCGCAACATCACCGGCGGTGTGCCCGGGAAGACGTAAAAATCGGAACTCGCGCCCGCCGTGGAAGAGCGTGAGAGCATCGCCAAACGTCAGGGTGGGCAATTTGGAATGCGTTGCTTTGAATTCGGCAAGAAACCGGTCTCCAAGCGCCAATTGCGAACGGAGCTCCTCGCGATCCCCCGACGTGAGCCGGCGTCCGTCCGATGTCCTGCCGGATTTGAGTTCATTATCGATCTCTTGGTTGCCCTGCGCTGTCTCGAACTCGAGCGTCTTCAAATAAACACCGGCGGTATCTTCCATCAATTCTCGCGTACGCTGGCTCGCTATTATTTCGAGGTCAGGATAGGCTTTTGCGAACTCGTCGTTGCCACCGGAGTGATCGGGGTGCCAATGGGAATTCACGAGGTAACGTACGGGTTTTGAAGTGAGCCGCCGCAGTTCACCCAGCACGGCGTCGGCACTCGCCGGCAATATAGTCGCATCAAAGACCACGACGTCCCGATCCGTAACAATAGCGACGGAGTTGCCGTCCACATTTCCGGCAAGGTCCGGAGATATAAACTGGACAATGCCGGGAGCTAGCTCCACAGTTTTTGGCCCGGGCCAGCTCATGTCAGTGGCGCTCGCCGCGCAAATGGAGGTCATTGTCGCCAGACTCAATGCGAACAGTTGTCTGATGAGAGAATTGACGGGGCGGATAATCACGATATTGCTCCTGTCAAAAAGCCCCCATGCTCACGGCATGGTTCTCTGATTTATAAGCAAATATATTCCAACGATCGCCGATGCGCCCGGGATACCTCCCATTAGGCAGCGCACCCTCGCATCTTAACTTTGTCCGCGGCAGCCTTGTTGCTGGCCCAGGGTGTTTATGGTCTGGTTGATTGTTGGCTCTTGCTCCCAAGCATCCGGACCGACTGGCACGTGGCGAAACATACCTGACGAATCGTCATTGGGGATCGTTGTGAGCGATTTCGAAAAGGAGGGGTGGATCCCGTACGAGAACTCCGGGAAGAGAGGCATTCTTCGGTTGGCGTCGTTTGTATTGCCGTCTGTTGTGACAATCTCGTCGTTACTAATCTGCTGGAGACGACATTTCGACAAGAACAGCATTGCGGCGGCCGGTGTCGGAATTGCGTTAAGCGTTTATGCTGCCATTGCTCTCAATCGACGAAGCCGTGGACTTTCGGCGCGCCTATTCTACGCCTATACGGGTCCCGATCGTGATAGCAGCGACCAAGATCGGTCAGACATCGGAGGACTGGTGGGTGCGGCAATTCTTATCGGAATGATGGTGTATATGCTATTTAAATACTGGTGATGGGTTACTCCGCATTCGCTTTGCCCGATTGCCGGTCTGGCGATGGGCTCCACGCGGCTCTCCACATGCCTGCTTGGGCGCGCAGCCATCTCGATGATGCTCGAATGCTGCTGCTCTACAACCGTCATGATTTTGTTCATGGCGAATGGCCGGAACCCCTGAAACAGGGAGTAAAGAATCAGGCCGATCGACTCAAGGCTGGTTTCTCAAGATTCGCGCGCCGGGCGTTCGGCCGGACAACGTCCACTGAATTGCAGTGCGCCGCATTTGTGCTTGTTGAAGCCCCGGGCGCCGCGGTGAAGGAACATATCAGGCGCCGCGAGCCCCCTCCTGCGCTTGTTGACGAGCTGATTCGGAAGACGTATCACGCCATCGTCCCGAAACGATCCGCGGCTGCCGACCGCCATGGCGCATGGGAAAAACACTGATCTGCGCAATCATTCCAGTGTTCACTCAACAACTTGTTATTTTTCAATGCGACGGTGGGCGGTGGGGCCCTCACATTCTCTCGATAACTCATTGAAACAATACACTAATTTATAGCGCCAGAGGCAAAGCCCCCAACGCAGCGCCTTTGCGGAATGGTCGTCTCTGGATAACTTGGGGACTTCATCTTGACGGGTTTGCGCTCGCCCAGAGACATACCCACTTTCATGCGAATAGCGCTCTAATGCTTGACGGGAGACTCGACCTTGAGGTGTGAGCGTGGGCATGTCCGGCAACCGAAACTTCGTCGCAACCATTGCCGCTCGGTACGGAGTGCGGCTGCGCCGGTTTTTAGCCGTGCGCCTGCGCAATGCCGATGACGTCCCGGATTTGGCCCAGGAAGTGTTCTTGCGCCTGTTGCGAGTCGAGGGCTACGAGGGAATCCGCAGCCCCGAAGCCTATCTGTTTACCATTGCCAGCCATGTGATACATCAGCATGCGGTGCGGCGTTCGAGCGAACCCGTTTCGGTCGACATTACGGAAGTGTTTTCGGAGCTAAGAACCTCCGCGAGCGACGACCCGCCTGATCAGGCCATTCATGCTCAGCAAATCGACGAACTCGAACGCATCCTAGCGCATCTACCCGTGCGCATCGCGACGGCTCTGGTTCTACACCGGGTCGCAGGTTATTCCGTCCAAGAAGTCGGCGATGAGCTGGGCGTGTCGCGCGAGACCGCCAAAAAATATCTGGCCCGAGCGGTCGAACACTGCCGAATTCTGCGAGCGGGGGAGAGCATCAAAGGCCTATGAGAATAAAATACTCGAACGGAAAGAC
>JBAUAJ010000043.1:0-3859 GCA_049675585.1 Thermoplasmata archaeon | reverse complement strand
TGATAAGAGAAAAGTTACCCCGGGGATAACTGAGTTGTCTCCAGCAAGAGTCCCTATCGACCTGGAGGCTTGCTACTTCGATGTCGGTTCTGCCTATCCTGGTGGTGCAGCAGCTACCAAGGGTGGGGTTGTTCGCCCATTAAAAGGGATCGTGAGCTGGGTTTACACCGTCGCGAGACAGGTGTGTTGCTTTTTGGCGGAAGTGCAAGGGTCTCTGACGAGAAGGATCCCACAGTACGAGAGGAACGGGGATTCGGCGCCTCTAGTCCATCAGTTGTCCGGCAGGGCATCGCTGAGCAGCCACGCGCTCCGGGATAAGGGCTGAAAGCATCTAAGCCCGAAACCCCCTCGAAAAAGAGAGACCTCTAAGGACATTCGTAGAAGACGAGATCGATAGAGACGGGGTGTACGCAGAAAGCCTTCGGGCGATCTGTTCAGCCCGCGTCCACTAACGTCCGCAGCTACGCAAACTGGCTACACTTGGCAGTTAAGCAGAACGCGTGTGGTTTCTTTTTTTGAAACCCCGGAGAGAACGGCGAGCGGACGCGCCGTCCGCCACGGTTTAGACCGCGCGCGGCCGTCCTTCCCGCCGTGCCGTCGCTCGGGACCAGCCGCTCCCGCTGGCCGGTGGTCGCGTGGATCCGCCTCACGCTCCCGCCGGCCCCGGCGCCGATGATGCTGATGCCCGGCCCCCCGCCCCCGCCGTCGCCGCCGCTCGACCTCCTCGCGCCGAATCCGGTCACGACCGACCCGCGCAAACGCGTATTCGCCTACGAAGAGGACCACGACGAGTACGTCGTCCGCCTTGTCTGGGACGCGGACGACGCGGGGGTGCTCGAGGCGGAGTACCGGGCCCCGCTGTACGGCGAGCGGCCGACGAACGTGAGGGTCCTCGAGTTCTGGGCCGCGGTGAAGGTTCTGATTGCCCCGCTCGGTACGCTGCCGGTCGAGAGCGCCGACCCGCGGCCCCGCCCCTCGGCCCCGTCGTCGGCGTAGTGGGAGGGGCCGTGGTCGACGGGAGCGGGAACGGCTCGGGGCTCCTCCGGGCCACGTTCGTCCACCTCCCCGGGATCGGCCCTGCCACCGAGGCGGAGCTGTGGCGGCGCGGGGTGCGCGACTGGGCCGCGCTGCGCCGGCTCTCCGACGCCGCCCCATCCCCCTCCCGAGTCGCTTCCGACCGGCTCCGGGCGGCGCTCGCGGCGAGCGAGCGGGCGCTCGCCGACGGGGATGCCGCCTGGTTCGGGCACCACCTGCCCGAACGGGAGCATTGGCGGATCTACCCCGAGTTCCGGACCCGGACCGCCTTCCTGGACATCGAGACGACCGGCCTCTCGCCGTACGAAGGGATCGTCACGGTCGTGACGGTGCACGGGGGGGGCGCGACCCGCTCGTTCGTCGCGGGGGAGGACCTGGAGGAGCTCCCCGCCCATCTCCGCCGATTTCCCCTCCTCGTGACGTTCAACGGCAGCCGGTTCGACGTGCCGTTCCTCGCCGTGACGTTCCCGCAGCTCCTCGTGCCCCCGGTGCACATCGACCTACGGTTCCTGCTCTATCGCCTGGGGTACTCGGGCGGCCTCAAGCGGATCGAGTCGACGCTCGGGCTCGGCGATCGGACCGGGGTCGAAGGGGTCGACGGCCTGCAGGCGGTCCGGTTGTGGCAGGAGTACCGCCGGGGCAGCCGCGCGGCGCTCGACAAGCTCGTTCGGTACAACCGGGCGGACACGACCAACCTGGAGCCGCTCCTCCACCTCGCGGTCGACGAGCTCGCGGGGCGGCTCCTCCCGCGGGCGGTCCCGGCCGGAGCGATCCCCGCAGGGCTCCGCCCCTCGGCCCCGGTAGGGTGAGCGCGCGTGAGCGATTCCCCGGAGATCGCGGTCGTCCTCGGGGCGTACCATCGGACCGACTACCTCCTGAAGGCGCTCGGGTCGCTCGCGGATCAGACGCTGCCGCGCGATCGGTTCGAGGTCGTCGCGATCAAGAACTTCCGGCACCCGGAGATCGACCGCGCGCTCGAGGCGTTCGGCGCGACGATCCTGTTCGACGAGGAACCGCAGATCGGGCGGTGGCTTCGCCACGCCGTGAACCGGTCGACCGCCCCGATCGTGACGTTCCTGGACGACGACGACGAGTTCGAGCCCGAGCGCCTCGAACGCGTCGCCGCCGTCTGGCGCGCGCACCCCGACCTCGGCTTCTATCGCAACCGGGTGAGCGTGATCGACGGCGCCGGGCGAGCCGTCCCGGCCGAACGCTGGCGCGTCCACGAGACCGACGCGGGGTTCGACCTCCTGGGTCCGGTGCTCGTTCGCGCGGACGGCAAAGCCGGCCTCGTCGACCTCGCGACCCGGCGCACCACCTCGACCTTCAACACGAGCAGCATGGCGATCCGCCGGGAGCTCCTCCACGGGGAGCTCGGGGATGCCTTCGAGGGGACGCAGCTCGAGGACTCGTTCCTGTTCCTCGCCGGCGTGCTCTCCCCCTTCGCGATGTTCTTGGATGACCGGCGGCTGACGAGGTTCCGGTACTACGGCGGGAACGTCTCGAGCACGGTGCGCTGGCTCTCCCAGGCGGCCGACTCCCACCGCGCGATGTCCGCCCTCGCGGCCCGCCGCGGGAACGCGGAGTTCGCCGGATTCCACGCGCGCGAAGAAGTGCACTACACCCGCATGTCCCTGGGCGCGACCCTGATCGGCCGGATCCGGGACGGCGGGGCCCGTCGCGAGGTCGCCCGGCTCACCACGGAGTACCTTCGCTTCCTCGGGCAGCACTCCCAGGAGCGGACGGCGTCCGCCGACGTCTGGGCCGCCGGGGTCTACGGGCTGGCCTACCCCGTGCTGCCGTTCGTGACGCGACGGATCGCCAACAGCCGACCGACGTCCTGGCGTTCCGCCCCGAGTTCGGGGTCGTGAGCGTGGGGGGGGTCGGTACGACGCCGTCCGCGGCGGACCTCCCTACGACAGGCGCTCCCCTGAGCTCGAGCGCTCCGTGACCCCCGGCCGGGTCGCGCCCGAGAGTCGCTCCCGGGGCCGGTCGAGCACCGGCGCGGGAACCGGAGATCCGGGAGGGGGCACCGACGCGGCGATCCGGGCGGCCGCGAGGGCGCAGTACTCCTCCGAGGAGTCGATGTGGACGTAGTGGCGCCCGAGGCGCCGCGCGACCGCCGCGACCGTGCCGGTGCCGCCGAACATGTCGAGGACCACGTTCCCCCGATACGAGTAGAACTTGACCAGGCGTTCGATCAGCTCCTCGGGGAACGGCGCCGGATGGCCGTTCCGCCGTCGCTCGGGCGGGATCTGCCAGAACCCGTCCGAGAACCGTTCGAACTCACCGGCGGTGATGTCGATCGCGGACTTCTCGCCGTCGAGCCGCCATTGGCCCTTCGAGAAGACTAGGACGTACTCCCAGGACGGTACGATGTGCGGGTTGGAGGGGCTGCGCCAGCTCCCCCACGCGGTCCTCCGGCCCATCGTCTGCTTGTACCACAGGATCTCGGTCCGCATGATGTAGCCGAGGTCGCGGAGGTCCCGCGAGAGGTCGTGGTGGATCGGACGGAAGTCCTTGATCGAGGTCGGAGCGACGTTCAGGACGAACCGTCCCCCGGTCACGAGGACCCGCTGGAGCTCCGCCCAGACCGACTTGAGCCACGCGAGGTACTCCGCGAGAGGACGGTCGTCGGAGTATCCCACGTACGGGATCTTCACGTTGTACGGCGGACTCGTGATCGCCAAGTGGACCGACTCGGCGGGCAGGCGCGCGAGCACCGACCGGGCGTCGCCGAGATAGACCCGGTCGCGCCAGGCGCTCGGTCCGGTCCGCGCGCGAGTTCCCGGCATCCCCGGCCCATCGGGGGCGGGCGGATGAG
>JBAUAJ010000042.1:0-14010 GCA_049675585.1 Thermoplasmata archaeon | reverse complement strand
CCGGCCAGCTACGGACGCTTTAGGCTCAATAATAATGAGCACCACTCGGGCCGCGGGTATTACCGCGGCGGCTGGCACCCGTCTTACCCGGCCCTTACTTCTCGAGCTTTTTAGGCTCGAGAACAGCCTACACATAGTGTAGGCACTTGGAGTTCCCCCATCGTGGTTTCCCACATTGTGGAGGTTTCGCGCCTGCTGCGTCCCGTAGGACCTGGATTCGTGTCTCAGAATCCATCTCCGGGCGACTTCTCCCAAAGCCCGTACCCGTCTCTGGCTAGGGGGTCCGTGACACCCCCTACTACCTGATAGGCCGCAGACCCATCCTCGAGCCCCGCAGGATTTCGGCCTGGGAGCCTTCCATCATCCCAGACCCATCGGGTATTATTCCCAGTTTCCCGGGGTTATCCCCGTCTCGAGGGCAGATTGTCCGCGTGTTACTGAGCAGTGCGCCGAGGGCTTACCCCTCTCGACTCGCATGGCTTAAGCGAACTCCAATAGCGGTGCCCGCCGGCAGGATCAACCGGATTGTTGAGCACACTTTGTGTGCCCGGGAATACATATTACACGTGGTCGTGAACCGATCGGAACTGACTGCGGATTTGCTCTTTCGCTATGATGAGCTATTCGCGTACGCTGATCTCTCTCTCCTCTGTCAGTCCCGAGAGGTCGCTTCCCGTCTCCGGGAAGGGGATCTCGGGGCTCCACGCCCCTTCGGGCCATCTGTGGCGTCACCTTGGAAGAGCGCGGTTCATCGCGTCCCCGGCTCGCCGTGGTGGCGTCCCCGCATCGACGACCCGAAGGTCGTCGCGCGGTGCGGGCGCCCACACGGCTTCTGTATTTAAAGCCGTGTCGGGGCCATGCGTCGCTACGCGCGGTGCTCGAGCCGACGGATGATCAGCGGAACCTCGAGCAGCGACATGATCTCGGGAGGGTCCTCGCGATACTCCATCCCTTCGCGGTTCAGCCAGACCGAGTGCAAACCGGCGGCGGCCGCCGCGCGAGCGTCCGTGGTCGGGAGGTTCCCCACGTAGAGCGCCTCGTCGGCGCGGATCCCGAGCCGCTCGGTAGCTCGCCGGAAGATCTCCGCCGCCGGTTTCGCGACCCCCTCCGTTCCCGAGGAGACGACCCGCTCGAAGTAGTCGAGCACGCCGACCCGGTCGAGGATCCGTCGCACGCTCGCCTCGCTGGTGGAGTTCGAGACGATCGCGAGCGAGCGGCGCTCGGCACGCAACTGGTCGAGGCAGCGTCGGACATCGGAGAAGAGGCGCACGGGGCGCTCCGCCTCGCGCAGCAGCGCGAGGTACTGCGTGGCGAGCCGGGTGTCGATCTCCTTTCCCGCGGAGCGGTGGAGGACCTGCCGCCAGAACTCGACGATCGCCGCCTCCCGTTCGAGCTCGGGCGGCGTCGCGTCGAACTCGCGCTCCACCTCGGCGTAGAAATGGGCGAGCGTGTCGGCGTCGAGATCCAGGTAGACGCGTCGGGCGAGGTCGACCCACCCCGCGTAATCCTGCTCGTCGACCAGCGTGCCGCCGAGGTCGAACAGGACGGCGCGGATCCGGCTTGTCAGCTTCGCCACCGAGGCCCCGACCGGGGTCAGGTCAAAAAACCTTGGCGTCCCCGGGCGCGGGCCGGATCAGGCGACGCTGACGGAGTGGATGTCGGTGTGCCGGACGAGCACGGCGCGGGCGACCTTCAGATTGTGGCCGGCCTTTCCGATCGCGCGCGCCTTCCACGCCGGGTCGACCGTCACGGTCGCGTGGCGGCCTTTCCCCTTCGGGACGAGCTCGACCGATTTCGGCGAGTACCAGTAGAAGATGTTCCGCACGAGGTGCTCGGGCTCGTCCGAGTACTCGATCACCTGGATCTCCTTCTTCATCATTCCCTTCAGGCGATCGACGAGCACGCCGCCCGGCCCGACCGCCTTCGGGATCTCGCCGGGATAGACCAGGTAGACGAGCCGGTCCTCCGCCTCGAAGCAGTCCTTGACCCGCGCGCCCGTCCGCTCCTCGAACAGGCGGATGTAGCCGACCGTCTCGGTGTCGAAGGAGATCTCGGCCATCGCGTTCCGCCGGCCGACGGCCCCGCTACGTCTGGAGCGTGAGGATCGCGCTCGATCCGGGCTCGAGGATCGCCATCGCGCTGATCGGGAACGGTTTGCCGCACGCCTGGCCAAGCTCGACCGCGCTCCCGTCGTAGTGGTAGATCGGGATCTTCCCCAACACGCGGTCGGTGCGGAGCGCCGCGTCCGGGCAGCTCTTCGCGATGATCAGGAGCTTCGCCTTCTTCGCCTTCGCCGCGTCGCGGGTCTCCTCGAGGCCGATCTTCACCTTGCCCGTCTCGAGGGCGACCTTGAGCGCGTGCGCGAGATCCATCCTACGTCGCCTCCTTTACCACGACCGGCGCCGCCGGGGCACCGAGCGGACGGTAGATGAGGTTCACGGCCCCGGTGCCGAGCGTGATCGGCTGGCCGACGATGATGTTCTCGGCGACCCCGCGCAGCTCGTCGACCTCACCGGTGATCGCCGCGCGCAACAGATGCGCGGCGGTGATCTCGAACGCGGCGCGCGCGAGCACGCTCGACTTCTTTCCGGAGATCCCGTGGCGGCCGATCGCCCGGATATCCCCCTCGTTCGTCATCACGTCCGCGACCAGCATGAGATGGCGGATGTCGACCGCCAGCCCCTGCTCCGCGAGCGTCCGGTTCGCCTCGTGGATCAGGGCGGCGCGCGCCGCCTCGACCCCGTAGACACGGTAGATCTCGAACACCGAGTTCGTCGTGGTCCGCACGCCGTCCACGCCCACGATCTCGATGACGCCCTCGAGATTCGATCCCTCGGTGTAGATCACATACTCGTCCTTTTCCTTGCGGATGAGCGCGCGTCGGATGCCGGTGACCCCCTTGATGCGGATCCCCTTCGCCTCCTCGCTCGCGATGAGCAGGCGCTTGAACGGCATCTCCTCGACGGCCTCCTCCTTCTTCGTCTTCGTCTCGCCGGCCGCCGACTCCTTCAAGTGGATCTCGAACGAGCGGGTCTCGCCGCTCCCCGAGCCGGGCTTGAGCACGAACAGTCGCGGCTCGAGGTTCTCGAGCAGCGCCGCCTCGATGTCGGCCCGCTTCACGCCGCGCGCCTCGAGGAGCGCGCCCTGCGGGGAGATGACGACCTTCAGGTCCTCGACGACCGTACCGATCGACGCGACGTCGGGAACCGTCGTCACTTCGATCTGGAGCGCGATCTTCTGGACCGCGACCCGGTCGGCCCGTAGCTTCTTCTCGACGTGGACCGTCATCATCGGCGTCGACGGAACGCGCCGGGCGTCCACGAGCTCGATCAGGCGCGGAAGGCCGAGCGTGACGTTCATCTCGGCGACCCCCGCGTAGTGGAACGTCCGCAGCGTCATCTGCGTCCCGGGTTCGCCGATCGACTGCGCTGCGATGATCCCGACCGATTCGTGCGCGTCGACCTCGGCACGCTTGAACCGGCGGGCGACCTCCTTGATCACCCTGTTCGCGTCCGCGCCCGAGAGCCGGAGCCCCTGGAGCTTCGTCTTGATCTCGGTCACGAGCAGCGGCGGGAGCGCCGTGCCGGTCTCCTTCGTGGCGATCTCCTGGATGCGGGTCGAGTTGTCGCGCGCGACGGCCTTCTTCTCTTCGGGCATCGTGAATCACTCCCCGCCGAACTCGGGCCCCTCCTCGGGGGCGCCGATATCCTCGGACTCCTCTTCCTCGGACTCCTCTTCGAGCTGCGCTTCGGCCTGGAGGTCCATCTCCTCCTCGGTGACCGGGGGGGAACCGGCCGGGCTCTCGACGGTCTTGCGCTCGTCGCTCGCGCGGACCCGCCGGCCGAGCACCTGCGCGACGACCTCGTCGAGCGGTACCGGCTGGCCCTGGAACGAGCGGGTCGGGTCGATCCCGTCCTCGCCGTACTGGTACTCGATGATCGTGCCCGCGGTGTTGCGGACGGTGCCGTCCTCGGCGACGTTCACGTCCTCGAGGGCGTTGATCAGGCGGCGCTGCATGTACCCGGAGCGGCTCGTTCGGACGGCCGTGTCGACGAGCGATTCCCGGCCGCCCATCGAGTGGAAGAAATACTCCGTGGGCGAGAGCCCGCTCTTGTAGTTCGACCGGACGAACCCGCGCGCGTCGGAGCCGAGGTCGCCCCGCTCGAAGTGCGGCAGGGTGCGACCGAAGTAGCCGCGGAAGAGGCGTTCGCCCCGTACCGACTGCTGGCCGACGGCGCCGGCCATCTGCGTCAGGTTGAGCATCGAGCCGCGCGCCCCGGATTTCGCGAGGATCACGGCGGGATTGTCGAGACCGAGGTAGCGGCCGGCGATGTCGCCCGCCGTGTCGCGCGCCTGGCCGAGCTCGCGCCGGACCATCACTTCCAGCGTCTCCTCGAGCGAGCGCCCCGGCATCTGCTCGAGCTCGTTCGCCTGGTACTGCTTGACGAGCTCGTTGACCTTGTTCCGCGCTGCCTCGAGCGCGCTCGCGATCTCCTTGCGCGCGCCCTCGGGGACGTCCTCGTCGTCGATCCCCGTAGAGAGACCCTTCAAGCCGATCGCGGTGATCGCGAGCCGGCTCATCTCGTCCAGGAACTGGCGGGCCCGCGGCATGCCGCGGTTCCGCGCGATGGCGTCGAGGATAGCGCCCTTCTCGAAGGCGATCGCCTTCTTGTCGATCGCGCCGGCCTTCAGGATGCCGTTCTCGATCACGACGTAGGCGTCGTGCTTGCAGCTGAGCGGCGCGCAGTCGCACTTCGCCCAGATGTTCGACCGGAACTCGAGCGTGAGGTCGTTCGGGAGCGTGAGCGAGAACAGCTGCTTCCCCGTCCAGAACGGCTCGCCTTCCTTGTCCTTCCCCGCCGGCGGCGGCATCGGGTAGTGGAGCTTCGAGAGCAGGTAGACGACCTCGCTCTGCGTGAACGACGGGTTCTGGTACGTCAGCAGGAACGCGGCGGTGATGTGGTCGTGGAGCATCCCGATGATCGGTCCGCCGTAGCGCGGCGAGAGGATGTGCTCCTCGACCTTCATCAGGACCTTCGCCTCGGCCCGGGCCTCCTGGCCCTGGAGGACGTGCAGGTTCATCTCGTCGCCATCAAAGTCCGCGTTGTACGGCGGGCAGTCGCAGAGGTTGAACCGGAACGTCTTGTGCGGCAGGATGCGCACGAAGTGCGCCATCATGCTCATCCGGTGCAGGCTCGGCTGCCGGTTGAACAGCACGATGTCGCCGTCGATCAGCTGGCGCTCGACGATCGAGCCGGGCGTGACGAGCTCCGCGCACGCTTCGGCGTTCTTCTCCATCACCTTGATGCGCTGTCCGTCCTCGCGGACGAGGTAGTTGACCCCGCAGCGGTACCTGCCCTCGGCGTCGACGACGGGCGTCGGACCGCGCTTCACGAGCTCCTTCGCTACCTCCTGGTTGTGGAGCGTCACCTCGAGCGGGACCGTCAGACCGCGGGCGACCTCGATCGGGATCCCGACCTCGTTGATCGAGAGGAACGGGTCCGGGCTGATCACCGTGCGCGCCGAGAAATTGACCCGCTTTCCCGAGAGGTTCGACCGGAACCGGCCGTCCTTCCCCTTCAGGCGCTGGGCGAGCGTCTTGAGCGGACGGCCCGACCGGTGCCGGGCGGGCGGAATGCCGCTCGTCTGGTTATCGAAGTACGTGGTGACGTGGTACTGCAGGAGCTCCCAGAGGTCTTCGACGACCAGCTGGGGGGCGCCCATGTCGCGGTTCTCGCGCAGGCGCTGGTTGATCCGGAGCACGTCGACCAGCTTGTGCGTGAGATCGTCCTCGCTGCGTTCGCCGCTCTCGAGGGTGATCGAAGGGCGGACCTGGACCGGAGGGACCGGCAGCACGGTGAGGACCATCCACTCCGGACGGCCGAACCGCGGGTTGAGGCCGAGGAATCGTACGTCCTCGTCCGGGATCCGCTCGAGACGGGCCCGGACCTCCTTCGGGGTGATCTTGTGGGAGTCCTCGCGGAACGTCGTCGGCTTGTCGAGCACGATCCGGTGCTGGATCTCGTGGCAGTGCGGGCAGGTGCGCTCCTCCTTCGATTCGCGCGTGCGCGTCGGCCGGACGGCCGGCGCGTCCTCCGAATCGGACGCCGCCTCGGCGCGGGGGTTGGGGGCGTCCGGGAGCATCCGGCCGCAGGCGCGGCACGTGGACTGGAGCAGCCGCTTGATCTCCTTCGCGTACCCGACGTGGATCACCGGCATCGCGAGCTCGATGATCCCGAAGTGACCGGGGCATTCGTTGACGCGGCCCCCGCAGGTGCGGCACCGCAGGTTCGGCTCGATGACGCCGAGGTGGAGGTCCATGAGCCCCATCTCGATCGGGTATCCGTCGTCGTCGTAGGTATCGGCCGTGATGATCTTCGCCCCGCTCATCCGCCGGATCTCGTCCGGCGACAGGAAGGCGAACTGCAGGCTCTTGATCCGCTTCGAAAGTCCCTGCGGCATCGTGGAACCTCCTACCGCATCTCCTCGAGCTGCAGGCGCATGATCACGCCGAGGCTGATCAGCTCCTCGAGGAGGAGCTTGAACGAATAGCTCATCTCGACCGGGTAGATCGACGAAGTGTTCCCGCAACTGGGGCACCGCAGCGAGCTCGCCCGCGTATCCGGGATCGCGATGTGCCCGCAGTCGACGTTGCCGCAGACGTACTGGATCGTGCCGTCCGATTGGTCGAGGAGCCGGTCCTTGATCACCATCGCCACGCCGTGCCCGATCAGGCAGTCGCGTTCCATCTCACCGAACCGGAGACCGCCCTGGCGCGACCGCCCTTCGGTCGGCTGGCGCGTCAGGATCTGAACCGGCCCGCGGGAGCGCATGTGCATCTTGCCCGCGACCATGTGGTGGAGCTTCTGGTAGTAGATCACGCCGATGAAGATCTCCGCCTCGTAGCGGCGACCGGTGACGCCGTCGTAGAGCGTCTCGCGGCCGGACGGGTGGAACCCGATCTCCTTCAGGTCCTCGCGCAGCGCCTCTTCGCGCGTCCCCGAGAACGCCGTGCCGTCGATCGTCTGGCCCTTCATGGCGCCGACCTTGCCGCCCAGCATCTCGAGCACGTGGGCGACCGTCATGCGCGACGGGATCGCGTGCGGGTTGATCAACAGGTCCGGCGTGACGCCGTCGCGCGTGTACGGCAGGTCCTCCTGCGGAACGATCAGGCCGATGACCCCCTTCTGGCCGTGCCGGCTCGCGAACTTGTCGCCGAGCTCGGGAACCCGCTGGTTGCGGACCTTGACCTTGACGAGCTTGGAGATGTTCTCGCCCTCGGTCAGGATCACGTTGTCGACCCAGCCGGACTCGCCGAAGCGGACCGTGACGCTCGTCTCGCGCCGCTTCTGCGGCGTGAGCAGGTCGGTCTTCTCCTCGAGGAACCGCGGCGGGCTCGTCTTGCCGACGAGCACGTCCCCCTCGGCGACCTCGAGCTCGGGGAAGATCAGGCCGTCCTCGCCCAGGTTGCGATAGGCCGTGTCGACGCGGGCGCCCGCGACGTCCGGCCGCGGGATCTCGAAGCGGTCCTCCTGACCGCCCGGATACTTGCGCTCCTCTCCCCGGTACGTCCGGAAGAACGACGAGCGGCCGAGGCCGCGCTCGATCGCCGCCTTCGAGAAGACGAGCGCATCCTGCATGTTGTACCCCTCGTAGGAGAGCACAGCGACCACGAAGTTCTGGCCGGCCGGCCGCTCGGTGAAGTGGACGTAGCGCATCGTCTGTGTCTGGAGCAGCGGCGCCTGCGGGTAGTGGAGCAGATGGCCGCGGGTGTCGGGTCGCCGGCGGTAGTTCACCGACTCGACCCCGAGCGCCTGCTTCGCCATCCCCGAACCCATCGTGTTCCGCGGCGCGGAGTTGTGCTCGGGGTAGGGGATCAGCCCCGTGCAGGCGCCGAGGATCAGGTTGGGATCGATCTCGAGGTGCGTCTCGCGGTCGGTGATCCGGTTGAGAATCGAGAACTCCGAGTGGCAGAGCCCGCATTCGACCATCGGCTTCTCGCGTCGCTCGCCCATCGAGACCCAGCGCAGGTCGGAGCGGCTGAGCGCCCGTTCGCACTTCGGGCACGAATCCGGCGGATCGAACGGCTCGATCGCGACGAGGGAGTCCTCCTCCTCTTCGGCGTCCAGCCACTCGATCTTGCCCTGGCGGACGAGGTCGGAGAATGAGAGCGTGCCGCGGGCGAGGTCGTCTAGGTCCGACCGGGAGACGCGCGGGACGCCGTCCTTGACCACGATCAGCGGGCGGCGGAGCCGGCCCGGGTCGCAGTGGACGATCACCTCGTTCATCTCGCCGTCGTAGCGGACGTTGATCTCGTAGGTCTTGTCGGCGAGCGTCGGCGAGAGCGTGCCGGTCCGGCGCCGCTCACGGATCTCCTTCACGAGCTCGAGCGGCTGCGAGTGAAGGCCGACCAGGTTCCCGTTGACATAGACCCGCGCGGCGCGCTTTCCCTTCGCGCCGCTCTCCTGGAACACCTCCGGGCCGATCTCGCGCGTGTTGAGGTCGCGCAGGATGAGGGTGACCTCCTCTTCGTCGGCGCCTTCCGAGACGTCGACGCAGAGGGCGTAGTTCTTGACGAGGCCGCAGTTCTGCCCTTCGGGGGTCTCGTTGGGGCAGAGACGTCCCCACTGCGTCGGGTGCAGGTCCCGCGCCTCGAAGTGGGGCTGGCTGCGCGTGAGCGGGCTCGTGACCCGGCGCAGGTGGCTGATCGTGGACATGTGACTGGTCCGGTCGAGCACCTGGCTGACCCCGGCCCGGCCGCCGACCCAGTTGCCCGTCGCGAGGGCGTGGACCAAGCGCTGGGTGAGCAGGTCGGGCCGGATCGCGCTCGCGATGCGCAGATCCTTCTTGCGCGCGAACGACCGCTCGAGCTGGTACTTGAGATCCTTGAGCAGGAGCGAGAAGGCGACGCGGAACAGATCCTCCATCAGGTCGCCGGCGAGCTTCAAGCGCTTGTTCGCGTAGTGGTCCTTGTCGTCCTCGCCCCGCACCTTGAGGTGCAGCTCGAGGACCGTACGGGCCATCCGCGCGAGGTAGAGGGCCTTCTTGAGACGGTCCGCCTTCGTGTCGCCGAGGTGCGGCAGGAGCGAGCGGTCGAGGATCCCGTCGACCTTCCGCTGACGGTACTCCTTCGCCTGGCCGGTCGCGAACTTCTTCTCGAGGAAGATCAGGGCGTCCTCGGTGGTCTGGATCCCCTCGGGGGGGTACAGCTTCTTCGAGACGCACTCCTCGAGATTGACGTTGAGCAGGTGCTTCATCGTCTGGACGAACGCCTCGTCCAGCGGGAGCAGCTCGCCCAGGGCCGCCTGGAAGATCTCCTCGTCGTTCTTCATCCCGAGGGCCTTCATTAGGATGACCAGCGGGATCTGCCCGCTCGCCGTCGGGACCGACACCTGGAGGATCCCGTCCTTCTTCTTCTCCACGACGGTGAGCGACCGGTATCCGCCGCGCTGGCTGAACACCTTCGCGCTCTCAATCGGCGTTCCGTAGCGCTCGTTGTGCTCGGCGAAGATGCGGTTCGGCGCGAGGTCCTCGAGGCTGATGATGACCCGCTCCGTTCCGCCGATGATGCAGTACCCTCCGGGATCGAGCGGGTCCTCCCCGTACTCGACGAGCTTCGCGCGGTACTCCTCGTCCGACAGCCAGATCTGGTCGTCCTCGGTGATCTTGTAGCGGTTCAGGTTGCACGGCCGGCTCTTGACCATGATCGGGAGGTCCCCGATGTGGACGTCCTCGGGCGCGCGTTCGACGCCGTTCTCGACGACCGTGACCTTGAGGTAGATCGGCGCCTGATAGGTGAGGTTGCGCAGCCGCGCCTCCATCGGGGTCAGGGTCGGCTTCGACCCGACCGGTTCCTTGACGAACGGCGCCCCGATGAAGATCGTCGGCTCGGCGGACGGGTTGACGTTGCCGCGGGCGTCCCGCCGGCGGCCGACGCGCACGTAGATCGAGCTCTTCGTCTTCTGGACGTCGAGGCGGATCACGCCGCGCTCGGTCGAGTCCTCGCTCACTCGAGCGTCGTCGACGATCCGCTGCATCCGCGAGTTCGGGTTGTCGCGGGTGGGAAGGAAGTCGTTGAAGCTCGCGAGGTGGTGGTTGACGATCGACCGCTCCCGGAAGAAGGCGTCTACGATCTCGCGCATGGACTCGTGAGTTAATCCCCTCCGCCCGTCGCCACGATCACCCGGTAGGCGATCGCCTCCCCGGCGGTCGGGCTCGGCCGGCGCACCCGGACCAAGCGACCGACGAGGTTCTCGCCGGCGTCACGGAGCGCGAGGTACTTCGGATCGGTCTGCAGGCCGGGGTCCGAGAGCATGATCTGCGGCAGGCGCTCGAGCGGCGTGCCGAGCCGGACGAGGATCGTGCGGGACTCCTCCTCGCCGAGCACCTCGTGGGGCGGGGCGAGGTGGTGGGCGACGAACGGGCGCTTCGGCACGGCGGGAACGGCGGCTGCCTTCCGCTTCGAGCGGCGCGGGGTGGGGGGACTCATGCACGACTCCGTGGCGCGGTACGGGCCCGGGGGGAAATCCGGAGACGCCCCGCCCGTTCGGCGGAGTGGCTCGTTCGAACCCCCGACCAGCTGGTTAAAAGCCAGCTGCTCTTTTCCGGGCCACCGGCGGCGCCGGTCGGCCTACCGGACTGAGCTACGGGCCCGATTCCGCTCCGAAGGTTTCGGACGTTGGAGGCGTATTTCAGCCTATGCCCGCCCGATGTCACTGAAGGCTCTCCAAGCTCGAGATGATCGACCAGATCGCCGTGCGGCCGTGGGTCGGAAGGTTCGGATCGTTGGCGAGATCGTCGAGCAGGTAGACGGCGCTCGCGATCCGCATGTCGAGGGCGACCCGCGGCTTCGACAGCTCGACCTTGGCGGTCTTCGCTCCACGCCGGATGTTCCGCGGCACGGACGAGTCGTCCGCCAGCTCGTCGAGCGACGCCGCGATGCGGGCGAGCCCGGGCACCGACGCGAGATCGATCGCCTCGGGGTCGGCCGTGCTCGGCGGAGGAGCCACGCTCATCCGGTACGGGTCTCCCCTCCTTCTTTGTAAGCGGTGACGACGAGCAGCGTCTTCGTCTCGCGGATCCCGCGCACGGCGGGGAGACGGCGGAGGACGAACTCCTTGAGCTCGTCGTAGTGCGGAAAGCGGACCTTGAGGAAGATGTCGGTGTCGCCGGTGACGAGGAAGACATCCTCGACCTCGCCGAACTTCGCCACTTCGCCCGCGACGACGTCGGCTTCGGCGGTCTCGACCTTGAGGGCGATGAGCGCGGTGACGTGCTCCTCCCCCCAGACCTTCGTGAACGCGCTCTCAACGGCCCGGCTCACCGGTGCCTTCGCCGCCGAGGGCTTCTCCATGAATGGTTCCTCCTACGCGGTATCCCTATGACGAAAGCGAATGCCGACACCCGCCCGAAAGTCACGCCGTGGGCGCGGACTCGAACTCCTCTTGGAGGTCGTTCACAACCTGGTCGATGACCGTGCCGGAAACCGGACCACGGTACTCGCGAATGCCGCCGGCTTCACTCGACACCCGCGCCAAGAGATCCGCGGGTCCGCGAAGGAACTCCACACTGCAAATGAACTCCTCCATGTAGATGGCCGGCTCCCACCGTGCCGGCCGCCCGAAAAAGTCCTCCTATTTATGCTTTGGCGAATCCCCAAACCGGAGCGGTGTTTTCCGGTCCGGAGGGGGTGGATCGGCCGCGCCGCCCGGGCCACCGTTATCTCTCTCGACCGGTAGCATCCGCCGTGGGCACGAGCGGCGAAAAGTCGGGTCCGCCGCGGCGCGTCGAGATCCGCGTAGAGCTCAAGCCCGGGGTCGTCGACCCGGAGGCGGAAAGCATCCAGAAGGCGCTCTCGCTGCTCGGGATCCCGGCCGTGCGCCGGGTCGAGACCGCCCGGATCTACGACCTCGAATTCACCGGCGTCTCCGCGACCGAGGCGAAACGTCTTGCCGGGGAGGCCGTCGAACGCCTCCTCGCGAACCCCGTCATCCACCGCGTAACGATCCGACCCGGCCCGGGCTAGCGTGCGATGGAGACCTGGGCGGAGGGCGTCCGTTCGGTACCGCTCCGCCGCGCGTCGGCCCGCGCCCTCGCGGCGATCTCCGACGCTCGAGGGCTCGGATTCAGCCCGGCGGAGATCGCGCGGGTCCAGCGGTACTTCGTTCGCGAAGGTCGCGATCCCACCGACCTCGAACTGGCCGGGCTCGCGCAGAGCTGGAGCGAACACTGCAGTTACAAGAGCTCGAAACGGTTCCTCCGGAGCGCGTTCGCCCGCGTGCGCGACGACCCCCGCGTGCTCGGCACGGGCGACGCGGGGGTGATGCGGTTCGACGCGAAGACCTCCTACGCCCTCCGGATCGAATCGCACAACCACCCGTCGGCGGTCGAGCCGTACGGGGGCGCCGGCACGGGCATCGGCGGAATTCTCCGGGACGTCCTGGCGGTCGGGGCGGCGCCGGCGGCGCTCGCCGATCCGTTGTTCTTCGGCCCGCTCGACCTCTCCCCGCGGGAGTTGCCTAAAGGGGTGAAAACCCCGCGGTACATTGCCGAAGGGGTGATCGCGGGGATCCGCGACTACGGCAACCGCGTCGGGGTCCCGACGGTTTCCGGCGGGATCTACTTCGACCGATCGTATGTCGTCAACCCTCTCGTCAACGTCGCGTGCGTCGGGTGGTTGCCGGGCCGGCGGCCGCTTCCCAACCACGCGCGCGCGGTCGGCGATCGACTGGTCCTCACCGGTGGCAGGACCGGCCGGGACGGGCTCGGCGGGGTCGCGTTCGCCTCGAAGGAGCTCACCGAGGCCAGCGAGACCGCATCGCGCGGCGCCGTGCAGCTCGGGAACCCGATCGTCAAGGAGCCGTTGATCCGGGCGTCGCTCGAGTCGTTCGGCGAAGGGCTCGTCCAGGGACTGAAGGACCTCGGCGGCGGGGGGCTCGCGTCCGCCTCCGGGGAGCTCGTCCACGCCGGCGGGTTCGGCTCGCGGGTCGATCTCGCGCGCGTGCCGCTTCGGGAGAGCGGCCTGAAACCGTGGGAGGTCTGGATCTCGGAGTCGCAGGAACGGATGCTCTTCGATGTGCGGCCGGCCGATGTCGCTCGCGTCCTCGAGATCTTCACGCGGCACGGGGTCCCCGCGACCGATATCGGCGAGGTGACCCGGGGCCCGTTCGAAACGATCGAATGGGACACCGCCCCCGCGGGCCGCCTTCGGCTAAAGTTTCGGATCGACGTCCCTCCGGCCCGCCGTTCGGTGCGCTCCCGGAGGCGCGCGCGCCGTCCTGCGCCCGGGGTTCCGGACGGAAGCCCTGCGGAGCTCTTCGAGGAGCTCGTGCTCGCTCCGGACTCGGTCTCGCGCGAGCCGGTGATCCGAGTGTACGATCATGAGGTCCAGGGCCGCACCGTCATCAAGCCGCTGCACGGACGGGTCACTTCCCCGTCCCACGGGGACGCTGCGGTGATCTCGCCTCGGCCGGGCGGATCGGCGGGGCTCGCGATGGCCGTGGCGGCGCAACCGTGGGCCTGCCGGGAGGACCCCCGGGCCGGGGCCGCCTGGGTCGTGGAAGAGGCGGCGCGCAACCTGTACGCCGTCGGCGCGCGTCCGGACGCGTTCACGAACTGTCTGAACTTTGGAAACCCCGAAGACCCCGCGGTCCTCGCCGACTTCGTCGCCGTGACGAAGGGGCTCGGCGCCGCCGCCGAGGCGCTCGGATTCGCGGTGCCGTCGGGAAACGTCAGCTTCTACAACGGGGGGCTCGGGGCGGGGATCCCGCCGACCCCGGTGCTGCTCGGCACGGGGATCGTGAAGGAGCTGAGCCGCGCGCTCACGAGCGACCTCAAGCGAGACGGAGACGCCCTCTACCTGATCGGCCGGTCGGGACCGGAGCTGGGCGGCTCGCTCTGGGCCCGACGGAGAGGGATCGAAGGGATCGACGTCGCGGTGCCCGATCCACGAGCACTTCGGGCGATGGGTGAACGCTTCCTTCGCGCCGCCGGGCGCGGGCTCGTCGTCGC
>JBAUAJ010000041.1:0-2724 GCA_049675585.1 Thermoplasmata archaeon | reverse complement strand
GATCAGATCCGAGTACTCGGTTTCATGGGTCGTGTAAAGGAAACCCGGAGAGATCAATACAAGGTTGCGCTGCCCCGGCAGAGCCGACAGCCTTTCAAGGACCTCTCGCACGCGGCGCAGCGTGTTTTCCGTTTGCGTGGAGGTTTCCTGTTCGACACGAGCGGCTGCCCCGTACGCGAGAGACTGCGCCTTAAGGATGTCACCCGCCGACGGGCCGCCGTTTTGCGTGGGATTCGGAGAGACCGAGCAAGCCAGGGCGTCCTGAGTGGCGATGTCGGTGGCAAACTGGTCATGATGGTTCTGGATCAAATCGGCTTCGTACGGCTCCATCTGCGGGCAATCGGACGGGGACGAAAGTCCCGCCGTCACGGTATCGATTTGCAGATTGCGGAGCGTCTTGTGCAATTTGTCGCGGTCGTCGGTGAAGTCCAATTGGTTGCGGCCGGAAACCGTAAATACCGCGACGCGATCGGTGGGTTTGACCGAGGAATCGAGGTACTTGTCCGTGGCATTTCGCGCCTGCATCAGATCTTGCTGATTGAGCAGGGCGTCATCAAACAAGAGAGCGACGAAACGCGATGGAGGCAGAAACGCGGGAGCGGTGGCCTCTCCCGGGTTCGGCGCGACAGCAGGTGTCCCGGTGGTGGGAACGACGGGAGGAGCCGTAGAGGCCGGCGTCTCAATTGAAAAATTCGAGATGATTTGAGGTTTGCCGTCCTGAAACACCTGAAAGTCTTCCTTGTGCAGGGTAGCAATGGCGTTGCCCTTACCGTCACGTACGATCACGCGAACGGGAACCAGGTTTACCAGCACGCGCAGCGGGACGGATGCTTCTTGCGTCGTCATTTCGGCGGCATCGGCGCTTACAGGAGCAGGCGCGGCAGGGGTTGGCGGCGCCGCCGTTGAAGGCTGCTGCGGCGCGGCATCTTGCGAAGGCTGGGCTTGGGATGATTGAGTTTGGGAAGATTGAGCGCGCACAAGAGCGAAGCGCGCATCGCCTGCCCAGACGAGAAGAAGCCCGAACAAAATAACGGCAGAAATTCGCAGACGCTTTGCCGTTCGCGCACTCATTCGGAACTCCCCAAGGCGGCCCGGAGCCCACCGCACCGGGTCAATCCTTTGCTTCGACTTCGCGGAGTTTACATCGAACTCACGTTGCGAGTTGAGTTTTCTTTCCTCTTGACCTCGCGCTGGGGCTTGGCGTACCGTCGCGCGAAATCGGGCTGGGCAAAGGGATTGCGGTCCGGACGCCGTTCAATCGACATGGCTTATCCCGAATAGGAGATCACATGGAACGTCCCACTGGCGTGACGATTTTGGCGGTACTGGGCTTCATTGGAGCGGGGATGCTCGTGCTGGCGGCGCTCGGCATGTTCCTCGGTGGGGCCATTCTAGCGAACATGGCCACGCGTCCAGGAATGGCAATGATCGGAGGGGTGGGCGGCGCCATCGTAGCCGTAGTCTTCCTGTGCATCGCCGCTCTCTATTTTTTTGTCGCGCTGGGATTCCTCAAGCTGCAAAACTGGGCGCGCGTCCTGACCATCGTTCTGTGCGGTCTGGGCATACTTTTCAACGGATTGGGGGTGCTGAATGCTCTCGTCCATTTCCATTTGGTGATCGTCGTCTGGCAAGCCGTCGTGGTGGCGATTGACGTGTGGGTCTTGTTGTATCTCCTTAAGCCGCATGTGAAGCTCGCGTTCGGAGCAACAGGGTTCTGACTTGAATTGTTAGCCCTACGTGTGAATCACCAATTGCCCGCAGGAGATCGCGTGCAACGTCCCACTGGAGTGACGATTCTGGCAGTGCTCGCGTTCGTTGCGGCAGGACTATGGCTGACGTTGTCTCTACTTTACCTCGTCGCGGCCGTCATGCCCTCCCGCGCGAGCGGGATGTCAACCGGCATCGAGGACAAGTTGATCATCACTTACATCGTGGCGCTCCCGCTGGCTCCGAGTGCGCTCTGCTTCATGACCGGTGTCGGTCTGTGGAAGCTGCGGAAATGGGGCCGTGTCCTAGCAATTCTCCTGGTGGGCCTCAGCCTTGCGGGTTCCGCGATCGCGCTGGCTAAACCATTCCGACACCCGGACCTCTTCCGTGGTTTTAGTCTTCTTGTGGCGGGCATGATCTACGCTGCAGTTGATTCAGGAATTTTGATTTATCTCTTTAGACCGCACGTGAAGCAGGCATTCGGCGCGACGGGGTTCTGATCCGGGCGGATTTGACAGGTCCAAATGAAATTCGCAAAAATCGTGTTTTGGGGTGCTGGCATCTGGGGCGTAGTAACGCTTGCGCCTCTTTATTTCATTCTGGATATGATTGGCCGGCAAGATCCGCCGGCTGTCACGCATCCATTGTTTTTCTATGGGTTCGTAGGGGTCGCGCTGGCGTGGCAATTCGCTTTCTTCGTGATCGCGAAAGATCCACTGCGCTTCCGGCTGATGATGATTCCATCGGTGCTTGAAAAGCTGGCCTTCGGGATTCCGGCGATCGTGCTCTACACTCAGCGGCGCCTTAGCGTCAACGACCTGGGGCTCGGCTGCATCGACCTTTTCCTCGGCGTGCTGTTCCTGCTGGCATTCCGCTCGACCGCGCCTTAGTCCCGCCGGCCGCCGCGGTACGTCTAACTTGATCCGGCGATATGACTGCAGCTCCGGCAGGGCCAGCTACTCTTCAACGATCAGTTTGCCTTTCATGCGATCGTGACCTAGTCCGCATACCTTCGCG
>JBAUAJ010000040.1:0-2108 GCA_049675585.1 Thermoplasmata archaeon | reverse complement strand
CGCGGCGCGCGCCGCGGCGCTCGACCTGCGGGCGAAGATCGTCGGCGGCGCCGCCGCGCTCCTCGAGCGGCCGCCCGATGCGCTGGAGGTCGTCTACGAGCGGATCCAGGAACGCGCCCATCCGGAGCACGGCGTGACGTTCCTCGAGGCGTTGCACCGCGCGATGGAAGGGCCGGGCGCGCTCATCGCCTCGGGATCGTACCAGACCCGTCCGAAGGGCGGCTCGTTCAAGGGAGCGCGCGCCGGGACGGCCCCCGCGTACTCGTTCGCGGCGTACGTCGCCGAGGTGACGGTCGACGCCGAGACCGGTGAGTACGCCGTCGATCACATCTGGGCTGCGTTCGACTGCGGCCGCCCGCTCAACCGACTCGCGGTGCAGGGTCAGATCGAAGGGTCGATCCACATGGGGCTCGGCCAGCTGATGGGGGAGTCGATGAACTATCGCGGCTCTCGACTGCTCAACCCGTCCCTCCTCGAGTACAAGATCCCGGCGCCCCAGCAGATGCCGAAGGTCGACGTGCTCCTGGTGGGGGACGACGATCCCGAGGGCCCGTTCGGGGCGAAGGAGGCCGGGGAAGGCCCGCTGGTCGCGACATTGCCGGCGGTCGCGAACGCCCTGTACGACGCGATCGGCTGCCGGTTCACGGAGCTTCCGATCACCCCCGACCGGGTGCTCCGAGCACTGGACCTGCGCGCAAAGGAAGGCCGCAGTTGGAAGGGGGCCTGAACGTATGCACCTGGATCCGTTCGAGCTGCACCGGCCGACGACCGTCGAAGAGACGATGCGACTCGCAGCGGAGTTCGAAGGAAAGTTCGATTACCTCGCGGGCGGAACCGACCTGTTGCCGAACTACAAGATGCACATCAACCTCCGGCCGCACCTGATCGCCCTCGAAGACGTGGCGGAGCTGCGCACCCGGACCGACGAGCGATGGGGGGCGATGGTGCGGCTCGCGGACCTCGAACGAGAGCCGACGCTCCGGGCGGGATGGCCCGCGGTCGCCGACGCGGTGAGCGAGGTCGCCACCCCGCTCGTGCGTGCGAGCGGAACTCTCGGGGGCAACCTCCTCGTGGAGACGCGGTGTTTCTTCTTCAACCAGAGCCACTTCTGGCGGGAGAGCCTCGGATTCTGCCTGAAGGCGGACGGAGACCGGTGCCATGTCGTCCCGCAGAAGGAACGATGCTACGCGACGTTCTCCGGGGACCTCGCCCCGGCGCTCCTCGTCGCCGACGCGCAGGTCGAGATCGCCGGCCGGAACGGCCGCCGCACGATCCCGCTCGCCCAGCTGTACGACCTCGGCGGAGATGGGATCCGTCGCCTTCAGATCGCGCCCGGAGAACTGCTCGTCGCGATCGATCTACCGCCCGGCGCGCGGGGGCGGAGCGGACGGTACAAGAAGCTGCGGGTCCGCCCCGCGTTCGACTTCCCCGAGCTGGGCGTCGCGGTCTCCGGCCGGTGGGACGGCGGCCGCGTCGATTCGTTGCGCGTCGCGGTCGGAGGGGCCGACCCGTACCCACGCCGCTTCGATGAGCTCACCGAGCCTCTCGTCGGAGCGACGTTGTCGGAGGAGCGGGTGCGCGCCCTCTCCGAGGAGATCGCTCGGCGGGTGCGTCCGGTGCACAACACCTTCCTCCTGCCGGATTATCGCAAGCGGATGGTCTCGGTGTACGTGCGCCGCGCGATCGCCGAGGCCCGAGCGGGGGTCGCGGCGTGACGAAACCCACCGTCCGCTTTGCGCTCCTTCCGATCGCGGAGCTGCTCGCGCACGAGGAGATCGAGGACGAGGACCTTCCGAAGCTCGTGGAGGAGATCCGTTCGCGCGGCGCGCTCCAGTACCCGATCTGGGTCGCCGCGGGCTCGCACGTGATCCTGAACGGCCACCACCGGGTCGCCGCGCTCAAGCTCCTGGGAGCGGTCCGAGCGCCCGCGTGGGTGATCGACTACCACGGACCCGGCGTGCACGTCGACCGGTGGGCCCCCGGCCCCCCGATCTCGAAGGACGAGATCGAGCGACGAGCGCGCGAAGGGAGACTCTTCCCCCCGAAGACGACGAAGCACCAGATCGACCTCGATCTCGAGGAGCGGTCGACCCCGCTCTCCGCGCTGC
>JBAUAJ010000039.1:0-3134 GCA_049675585.1 Thermoplasmata archaeon | reverse complement strand
CCGCCGACGCCCGGGCGACCTGCCCGCTCTGCGGCGACGTCCTTCCCGGCGGTCCTCGCGGGATCCTCTGCGCCCGGTGCCAGGCCGAGGTCGGGCAGGAATCGTGAAGTTGGGCCCGGGTGGGCCTGTCGGGAATTTCCGCCGCGGGCGGGCCCCGCGGCCTTTGAACCCGAGAATGCTGGCTTAGAAGGCCAGTACTTTGTCCAAGCTAAGCTACAGGCCCACGCGCCGGACGGGGGAGGCGCCCCTTAACGGTTCGGTCGGGGCGGCGTCTCAATGGTCGGGTCGCCGAGGCGACCAGGTGGGCCAGTCGGAGCGGCTCCGGCCAGAAACCCCGCACGGTCGTACGGCGCAGAAGGTGCGCGGCGTCGGCCGCGGTGCATCCGGAGGCGGCGGCATAGATCGGCGCCGCGCCGGTCGGCACGCGGAACAGACGATGCTGCCGCAAGAGGGCGAATCGCGCCCGGGCGGTGCGTGGAAACCACCGATCGAGCGCCGCGCGGATCTCGCCGAACGCCGGCCGGCGCCGGGTGACCGCGACCACCGGGACACCCACTGCGCGGTGAAGGGCATCGAGGTCGAGCACGTTGAAGCCGCCAACGACCGCGCCGTCGATCAGCACCGCCCGGATCCCTTCCTCGCCCCGGAGCGTGGCCAGCAGGCGGACGACGCGCACGGTCGCATCCCGCCCGTCGACCCGGACGCGCGAGAGCCGGATCGCCTCGACGCGCTCGGGCGCGGAGACGACGACGGCGGCGATCGGGGCGAAACGGTCGCGGCGATCGAAGGCGCCGTCGTCTATCCCGACGACCCGCGGGTGCGCCTTGCCGAGCGCCCGCCGCAACGCTAAGACCCCGTCGGGGCTCCTCGGTCGCCGATGGCCGGACCGGGTCTTGCCGTGCGCTGTCCCGCGTGCGGGAACGATCTGCGGGCGTTTCCGGCGCCGACTCCCCCCACTCAGTGGTTTCCGTGCCCGCACTGCCGCGCCGCCGTCCCCGTGGTCGTTCCTCGGGACCCGCCCCCTCTGTACACGTGGGAGGTGCTCCCGGGTCTTTATCCCCCGCTCGACCGGCCCCGCGCCCCACGCTGGAGGGTCGGGGCGGCCGTCTCGATCGCGCTCGCGGTCGTCGCCGTCGCCTCCGCGGTGCTCGGCGGGGCGCTCGGATACGAGAGCTACGTTGCCACGGGCACGGGAAGCTACACCGTCTCCGGGGTCACCGAGACATCGAACGGCGGGGCGGCCGCCTTCGCGCACGTCCTCCTCACCGAGAACGGGGGGACCTCGATCGCGCAGGTCGCGAGCGCGGCCGGCCGGTTCTCGTTCTCGGGGGTCCCGAGCGGGGGCGTTTCGATCAACGTCACGTACGGAGGGGCGTACGCTCCGGCGACCCTGTACACGTTCGTCGACCCCGTGTACAACACCGGGTCGGTCGGCCTCACGATCGTGGTCTATCCGCTCAGCGAGACGAACGGGACGACCGTCACGCTGACCGATTTCCCCGACCTCGAAAGCTTCCTCTCGTCGATCGACGGCGCCGTGGCGCTGCTCGGCCTCGCCGCGATCGTCTCCGGGGCCGCCGCGGTCGCGATCCGCGTGTCGCACCCGCGCGCCGTTGGAGTCGTGGGCGGGGGCGCGGGCGTCGCCGTGCCCGCGATCGTCTACCTGCTCGGGCTGTTCCCGGCGTTCCCCCTGATCGACGCGGGCACCGCGATCGCCGCGGGATTCGGACTCTTCGCGGTAGGGATCACCGCGGTCGAGCTGTACCAGGCCGGGCCGCGCGACGCGGCCGCGTGATCTACGAAGAGAGCCCGGGACGGGAGACCGCCGAACCGGCGCGTTCGCTCAGCGGGCGCCGACTGCGGAACCCGCCCGTGAGCGTGTGGTAGAATCCGACGCTCGGCTCGTCCCGACGCCAGCACAGGAGCACCAGCTCGCCGTCCTCGATCGAGTAGAAGTCGACCAATCCGGTGTCGAGGGCCTTTACGTCGATCGCCTCCGACCGGAGCGATTCGATCGATTCGTCGAGGCGGCGCGAAAGGTTCTTCCACTCCGCCTCGAGCCGCTCCTTCAGGTGGTGGTCGGCGTGGTCCGCCGCGTCGACCTCCGCCCCCCAGAACGCGGTCAGTCGCCGAAGTTCGGCGTGGACCTCGCTCAGGCGCACCGCCCACTCCTTGAGCTTGTCGAGCAGTTCGCCGAGGGCGGGGAGCCGGGCGTTCGCCTCCTCGACGGTCCAGATGCGGGGCGGCGTGGTCGCCGCCGGCGGGTCCGACCGCATGTCCCGGCTCATGCGTGGGTCAATGCTAGATATGGCCCGTCCCCTATTTACGCCCCGCATCACCGCCGGGTAACCACCCCACGGCCGAGGGCGGGGGCATGAGGGAATCGCCGGGCGCGTCGACGTCGGGGCGCGGAGCCGCCAACCGTTAAGCCCGAAACCCCCCTGCGCGGCCCGAGGCTCCCCGTGAAAGCGGTGGTCAAGTCGCGCCGGGCCCCCGGGGGCGACGTCGTCAACGTGCCCGAACCGGTGCCGCGCGAGCGCGAAGTGCTGGTCCGCGTCCTCGCCTCGTCGGTCTGCGGCACGGACCTCCACATCTGGAAGTGGAACGAATGGGCCCAGTCGCGCATCCATCGTCTTCCGCTGATCATCGGGCACGAGCTCTGCGGGGAGGTCGTTCGGCTCGGTCCGGGGGTCCAGGGGCTCGCGGTCGGGGACCGGGTGAGCGCCGAGACCCATCTGGTCGACGGCACCTGCCACCAGTGCCGGACGGGCCGGATGAACATCTGCGAGAACGTGGAAGTACTCGGCGTCGACCGGGACGGTGTCTTCGCAGAGTACGCGGTCCTCCCCGAACTGAACGCCTGGAAGAACGATCCCGCGCTCGACCCCGCGCTCGCCGCCATGCAGGAACCGCTCGGGAACGCGATGCACTCGCTGCTCCCCGAGTCGTCCGACGGCGACGGCGTGGCCGGGAAGAACCTGCTCATCACCGGCTGCGGCCCCATCGGCCTGATGGCGATCGCGGCGGCCCGGACGCTCGGCGCCGAGACGATCGTCGCCACCGAGGTGAACGCAATGCGCGCGGAGCTGGCGCGGTCGCTCGGGGCCGACCTCGTCCTGCGGCCGGGCGTGGAC
>JBAUAJ010000038.1:0-6390 GCA_049675585.1 Thermoplasmata archaeon | reverse complement strand
GGTCTCGACCGTGAGGGCCCGAGCGACGTTGGTCCGGAGCTTGCGCAGCCGCCCGGGGCTCGGGGGCGCGCCGCCCATCGACGCGACCCCGCGCTCGCGCAGGAGGTCGTTCTCGGCGTCGGCGATGCGGCGGCGCAGATCGTCATCGGAGAGCTCGCGGAGCTCCTTCATGCGCAGGAGGCTCACAGCGGCACCTCGGGGAGGCCGGGAGTCTCCGCCACGATCGGGACGGTGCCCGCGGCGGCCGGCTCTTCGACCGGCGGAAGCACGACCGGCGCGACCTTCGGCGGGAGCTCCACTCCCTTCACGACGATCTCGTCGGGCAGCTTCGCGTTGGAGCGCATGATCCAGACGTTGACCCCGATGACGCCGGGCTTCAGGCGCGCCTGCGAGAATCCCTTGTCCATCCAGAGGTGGACCGCTTCCCCGCAGTACTTGATCATGCCGGACTTGAACCGCTCGGTGCGGTGCCGCTCGCCGGTGAGCTTCCCAGAGAGGATCACCTGGCAGCCCCGGGCGCCGGACTCCATGATCCGGCGGACGGTCGAGTGGCCGGCGCGGCGGAAGTGCCAGCCGCGTTCGAGGGTGGAGGCGAGCTTCGCGCTCATCAACTGGGCGTTCAGGCTCGGCTGGCGCTCCTCCTGGACCTCGATCTGCGGGTTGTCGAGCTGGAAACGCGCGTGAATGTCGTCCGTGAGCCGCTTGATCAGCTCCCCGCGGTGGCCGATCAGGATCCCGGGCCGCTCGCAGATGAGCGTGACCCGCGTTCCCATCGGGGTGCGCGTGATGTCGAGCCCGCCGAACCCGGCGCGGGCGCTCTCGCGCACGAGGAAATCCTTGAGGAGGACCCGGCGGGTCGACTCCTGGATGACCCGGCGCTCCGAGCTCATGACGCCTCCTTCGCTTCGGCGAGCACGATCTCGATGTGGGTCGTCTGCTCGTTCCAGTTGGTCGCCCGGCCGTGGGCGCGGGGCATCGTCGCCTTGCGGATCCGGCCCCGGGCGCTCGCGGCGACCTTGATGAACAGGCGATCGGTGTCGAGTCCCTCGTACTCCGCGTTCTCTTCCGCGTTCGTGAGGATCTGCAGTACCTGGCGGATGACCTTCTCAGGGTACCGGCCCGGACCGATGCCGCGCTTGTGGGCCGTCTCCTGATTGTAGCGGCGGAACGGGATCGCGCGGCGGTGCTCTGCGACGTCCTCGAGGAGCGTGCGCGCCTTGGCGAGTGGGAGCCCCCGGATCGCGTTCAGCACCTCGTAGGTCTTCTTCGGAGAGATCGGGATCTCGACGCCGCGGGCGCGGGCGACGTTGACGCCCGCCTCGTCCCGATAGGTGTAGCCGCGCATCGTGGTGTTCCCTCCCTCTCTACTTGAGCGGCATGAACTTCGACGAGCGCGTCGCACCGACGCCCGGCCCGGAGTGCTTCTCGAACCGGCGGGTGAGCGCGAACTCCCCGTAGTAGTGCCCGATCATCTCGGGCCGCACCTCGATCTCCTTGAACTCCTTGCCGGTGTGGATCGCGACCCGGCGTCCGACGTGCTCCGGCAGCACGAGCGCATCGCGCGTGTGGGTGCGGAGGGGCTTCGTCGGGTCGGAATCGCGCATTCGCTCAAAGAAGCGGGTCGTCTCGGTGTTGAACCCGCGGCGGATCGACCGGCGCGCCCGCGCGTTCAGGATGGCGCCGAGCTCGGGGAGAGAGAGCGCGCGCAGCGCCTCGAGCGTCCGCCCGCGGTAGGTGAACTCCCGCTTCCGGCGGGCCTCCACCCGCTTCGTGCGCTTCGCTTTCGCCATGGAACTTACGATCCTGCCCCGCGCTTCCGCTCGCGCGTGCGGCGCTTGTTTCGGTTCGAACGGGAGAAGCGGCCGACCTTCGCGCCCGGCCAGGTGCCGGCCGAGACGGTGCTCGGGCGGCCGACGTGCTGGTGCGCGCCTCCGCCGAACGGGTGATTGACCGGGTTCATCGCGACGCCGCGCACCTTGACGTACGCCCGGGCGAGGGACCGGGTGCCCCAGAACTTCTTGCCGGCTTTGATGATCGGGCGCTCGAGGCGACCGCCGCCCCCGACGGCGCCGACCTGGGCGCGGCAGGTGGCGAGGAAGATCTTGAACGCCCCGCTCGGCAGCTGGACCGTCACCTCGGAGCCGTCGTGGGCGGTGACGAGCGCGCTCGTGCCGGCCGATCGGACGAGCCGGCCGCCGTCGAACGGCTTGACCTCGAGGTTCGAAACGAGCGTCCCGTCCGGAATGGATCCGAGCGGCAGGATCGACCCCCGTTCAACCTTCCCTTCCTGGAAGGCGACGGTGTCGCCGGTCGCGAGGCCGGCCGATGCGAGGATGCGGGTGCGCTCGCCGTTCGCGGAGACGACCTCCGCCACCGGGGCCGTGCGTCCGGGCGCCGGCAGGATCGTGTCGACCGTCGCCTCGCCGATGAGGGTCGGGGACGGGTGGACGATCGCCCCGTGGTGCCGGTGGCTGGGCGACCGATACGTCGGTGTGCCGGAACCGCGCCGGCGGGAGATGATCCGTTTTCCCATTAGAAGACCCCCGCCCGGCTTCCGATATCCTCGGCCGAGTACTCCTTCGCGAAGCGCACGGTGGCGATCTTGCCCGTTTGAACGATCTTGACGGTGACTTTCGCGACCTTGCACTGATAGGTCTCTTCGACGGCGCGGCGGATCTCGGCGCGGTTCGCGCGAGAGTCGACGACGAACTCGAGCTTGTTCTGCCGCTCCATCTCGTCCATCGACTTCTCCGTGACGTAGGCGTGCAGAATGACGCGGTGGCGCATCGTCGACATCATGCGAGCTTCTCCTCGCCGAGGCGGGTACGCAGGCTCTCGACGGCCGCGTGGGAAAAGAGGGTCAGCCGGCCCGGGACGCCGCCCGGCGCCAGGTCTTCGGTCGCCAGGCGGAGCACGGGGACGACGTCGACCCCGGAGAGGTTCGAGAAGCCGCGCGCCCGACCGGCGGCGCTCGTCACCACGAGGACGCTGCGTGGCGTACGCCGAACGCGTCCTCGGCGCCGGGCGCGGCCCGAGGCCTTCAGATGCACGCCGTCGCGGGACCGTTCCACGTCCGCCCAGAGCTTGAGACGGGAGAGGAACGCCCGCGCCGCGTCGGAGGTGCGGATCTCCTCGAGCGGGTTGTCGACGACGACGGGAAGGGAGAGACCGTGGGGGACCGTGTGACCGCGGGCCTCGGCGAGGTGGGTCTCCCGGGTCGCCGCGAGCGCCGACGCGAACGCGAGGCGGCGCTCCTTCTTGTTGATCTTCTTCGTCCAGATGCGATCCGTGCGCGGCGGATGCGCCGCCCGGCCACCGACCGTGTTCGGCGATTGCGCGCCCCGCATCGAGTCCATCAGTCGGGGAGTGCGCGCGACGCCCTTCCCCTTGCCGGACCACTCGACCGAATGACGCATCCCGCCGGTCGGGCTCGTCCCGTACGCCTGGCGGCGGTGCGTCTGGGCGGCGACGACCGCGCGCTGGATGAGGTCCGGCCGGAGGGGAGTAGAGAAGGCGAGAGGGAGGCGGACGGTCGCCTGCTGTTTTCCGTCGACGGAAAGGATATGGACGCGGTGATGGGGCGTGCTCTCCGCCGGTACGGGCGTCGGGGGGTCGGAGGGGGGAGCGTCCGGCGTCATGCTCCCTGCTTCGAACGGGTGCTCAGATAGCGGATCTCGACCTTCTCGACGTTGGCGACCCGGCCCCGCATCGGAGCGCGGAACCGAAGCAGGCGCTTCGCCGGTCCGGGCAGTGACCCGTGGAGGATCAGGCAGGCGCTGCGGACCTCCCCGTAGTGCGGGAAACCGCCGGCCGGGGTGATCAGGTCCTTGCGCGGGTCCTTGACCACGCGCAGGACGCGCATGTTGAACTGGGTTCGGCGGTGGTATCCCTGCTGCCCCGCCTGCGGGATCCGATACGTGACGAAGCTCGGGTTGTGCGGGCCGAGCGTTCCGATCATCCGGCGGTGCTTCGAGTTCTTCCGCGGCTGGAGCTTGACGCCCCAGCGCTGGATGTGCCCCTGGAACCCGAACCCCTTGGTGACGCCGATGACGTCGACGAACTCCCCTTCCTTCGCGAGCTCATCGGCGGAGAGCTCCTTTCCCAGCTGGGCGAGCGCGAACGCCCGCCGCTCATCGAACTTCTCCCCCGAGACACGGAGCTCGAAGAGCGTCGGCGTCTTGGACGAGGTTCCCGTCACGAGGGCCGGTTGCGTGTGGACGATCAGGCGCACCTCGTCGCCGGCGTGGCTGCCGAACGCCGCGAGCGCCTCGGCCGACCCCGGCGGGTGCGCCGGTATCCGACGCGTCAGGTCGGCGGAGAACTCGGGCGCCCAGACCTCGGAGACGACCCTCGACCCGTACGGATTCTTCGCATAGATGCGGGCGGCGGCGACCCGGATCGGCGGCACCTCGACCACGGTCACCGGAACGGAGACCTCCTGGTTCGCGGTGGTGGAGCGCTTACGGTAGTCGACGATGAACGCGTGGGTCATCCCGACCTTGAAACCGGCGAACCCTTCGATCGCGGGCTGCTTCGGTCCGGCCGGCCAAGAACGGATCCGCGGCAACGGCCGTACAGCCCGGGATCGCGGGGAGAATGCGAGCGAGCCTCGCCTCGGACGATGACGACGTGCCATTGACGATGAGGTCCCCTCTGCGGGGGACGGGGGAGTTGCGTACCCTATATAAGAACTTGTGGAAAATCGACGTTCATCGAGAGAAAGTCGGCGACGACGGGCCCGTCGTGTGCGCTCCCGACGCGCGGCCGCTCGAACGCGCGCGTAGAGCGTCGCGGGAGCTCATACGAGCTCGAGTTCCCGCCCGGCCTTCTCGAACGCGGAGATCGCGAAGGCGAGATCGTCGTCCGACAGCGCCGCGTTCATGATGGTGCGGATCCGCGCCTTCCCCTTCGCCACCATAGGGTAGACGATCGGGAGCGCGAACACCCCGAGCTCGAACAGGCGACCGCTCATCTTCTTCGCCAAGCCCGAATCGCCGACCTGGATCGGGATGATCGGCGTGGCGCTGGCGCCGGTGTCGAACCCGAGCGAGTTCATCGCCGTCTTGAACCGACGCGTGTGGCTCCAGAGCCGTCGGACGTGCTCGGGCTCCTGCTCGAGGACGTCGATCGCTGCGATGCAGGCGGCGACGACCGCGGGGGGATGGGAGCCGCTCAACAGCCACGTGCGGGATTTGTTGAGCGCGAATCGGCGCAGCGCCTCCGAGCCGGAGATGTGGCCGCCCACGACGCCGAACGCCTTCGAGAACGTGCCCATCTCGACATGGACCCGGTCGCGGCCGAGGTGAAAATGGGAGACGATCCCGCGACCCCCGTCTCCGAGCACGCCCTCGCCGTGGGCGTCGTCGACGTAGACCATCGCGCCGTGGTCGGCGGCGATCGCCGCGATCCGATCGAGCGGGGCGATATCTCCGTCCATGGAGAAGACCCCATCCGTCACCACGAGGATGCGGCGGAACGCCGGAGTGTGGCGCTCCGCTTCCGAGAGGACCCGCTCGAGGTCGGCCGGGTCGGCGTGCCGATAGACGCCGCGCTCCGCTCGGGAGAGCCGGACGCCGTCGATGATGCTCCCGTGATTGAGCTCGTCGCTCACCACGAGGTCCCCCTCACCGACCAACTGCGGCAGGAGGCCGGAGTTGGTCGCGAAGCCGCTCTGGTACACCAGCGACGCTTCGGCGCCCTTGAACCGGGCGAGCCGTTGCTCGAGCTCGGCGTGCAGGTCCATCGTGCCGGCGATCGGGCGGACCGACCCCGACCCGGCCCCATGCGTGCGCACCGCCTCGAGGGCCGCCTCCTTCAGGCGCGGATGGTTCGACAGGCCGAGGTAGTTGTTCGAACAGAACATGAGCACTTTTCGGCCGTCGACGATGCACCAAGGAGTGCTCGGTCCCCCGAGGATGTGGATCTTCCAGTCGAGGTCGGCCGCCTCGAGCTCGTGGACCTCGGCGGAGAGGAAACCGACCGGTTCGCGGGGCGCGGTCACCACTTCGCCTCGAGCGATACCTTGGCGGCCTGGCCGGACTCGATCAGCTCCATCGCGCGGGCGACCTCGGGGATCGGCACACGGTGCGTGATCACGCGCGCAGCCTTCTCCCGGAACGCCGGCTGCGCGAGGAGCCCCTTCACCTGGTACCAGGTGTCGAACATGCGTCGGCCGAAGATCCCGTGGATCCGAGCCGCCTTGAAGACCACCGCGTTGTCGAAGTCGAGCGTCGCGGGCCGGTCGAACAGGCCGAGCAGCGACACCCGCCCCCCCGGCCGGAGCGCGTCGAACACGAGCGCGAGCGACGCGGGGTGACCGGACATTTCGAGCGCGACGTCCACGCCGTGTCCCCCGCTGGCGGCGCGGACCGCCGCGGCGAGGTCCGGCCC
>JBAUAJ010000037.1:0-3120 GCA_049675585.1 Thermoplasmata archaeon | reverse complement strand
CGCTCCGGCTGGTCGAACGGGCGCGTGCGATGCGGGCGGTTCCCCCCGCGACCCCGGAGCCCGCCTCCGCGGGCGCCGCCGACCCCTAGGCGTCCTTCGGCGGCGTCCCGTCGGGCGCGAGCTCGGTCTCGAAGACGAGCGAACCGACGTAGTCGCATCGCGCGCAGCGGTACACCTGGCCGAGGATCGAACCCGCGATCAGCGCGATGTCCGCCGACCCGCACTTCGGGCAGAGCAGGACGCTCTTACCCCGACGCCGGCGGGTCGCCGTCTCCGTCCTCCGCCGCGTCCGGCTGGTCGGCCTCGTTCCCCGTCTCCTCGGGCTCGGGGGAGCTCTCCTCCTCCTCGGGGAGAACGTGATCCTCGGGGGTCACGGGCGGAGCGGGCCCCGCTCCGTCGTCCGGGACGGGGACGACATCGGCGCCGTCCACCGGGGCCGCGAGGGTCACGGCGTCGCGGACCTCGTCGCCCTCGTCGAGCCGGATCACGCGGACGCCGAGGGTATTGCGGGACTGCGTGCGGATCCCGGCGACGTTCATCCGGATCGTGATCCCCCGCAGGGTCGTGACGAGCAGCTCGGAGCTTTCGGTCGTCGGGAGCACAGCGACGACCGCCCCGTTGCGGCCGCCCGTGCGGATCGTCCGTACGCCCATGGCGCCGCGCCGCGTCTTCCGGTAGTCGTCGGTCGGGCTGCGTTTGCCGTAGCCGGTGGTCGTGAGCGAAAGCAGCGTCGGGAACTTCGGGCTCACGGGCGCCATCGCGACGACCCGGTCGTCCGCCTCCTCCGACAGCCGCACGCCGATCACGCCGTACGTCGCGCGGCCGGTCGGCCGGACGTCGCCGAGCGGGAACCGAACGAGCAGGCCGGCGTGGGTCGCGAGGACGATCTCGGCCGCCTCGCCGCGCAGGAGCGCCACGTCCACGAGCTCGTCCTTCTCCTCGAGGAGGATCGCCTGGATGCCGTTCGTGCGGATGTTCTGGAACTGGTCGAGCGTCGTCCGCTTGACGAGGCCCCGGCGGGTCGCGAAGAACAGCGCTCCGTCCGCGGCGAGGTCGCGCAGCGGCAGGAGCGTCTGGACCCGTTCTCCGTCCTTGAGGCGCGGAAGGAGGTTGATCACCGCCTTGCCCTTCGAGTGCCGGCTTCCCTCGGGGAGCTCGTAGGCCTTCAGCCGATAGACCCGGCCCAGGTTGGTGAAGAACAGGAGGTCGTCGTGCGTGCGGCTGACGAACGTCCGGATGACGTAGTCCTCCTCCTTCGTTTCCATCTGCACGAGGCCGCGGCCCCCGCGCCGCTGCCGGCGGTACTGCTCGAGCGGGAGGCGCTTGATGTAGCCGTCCCGGGTCACGAGCACGACGACCTCGGTGTCCGGGATCAGGTCCTCGAGCGAGCGCTCGGTGAAGGCGCCGACCAGGCGCGTGCGCCGGGCGTCGCCGAACCGGCTCTTGAGATCCTGGAGATCGTCCGCGATCAGCCGGTCGAGGCGCACCGGGCTCTCGAGGATCGCTTTCAAGTCGCTCGCGAGCGCCTCCTTCTCGGCCTTCTCCGCCTCGAGCGTCTCCCGCTCGAGGGCGGTGAGGCGGGAAAGTCGCATGTCGAGGATCGCCTTCGCCTGCTCGGTGGAGAGCAGGAACTTCCCCATCAGGCCGGCTTCGGCCGCGGGGACGTCCTTCGACCGGCGGATGATCCGGATCACCTCGTCGATGTGGTCGATCGCGGTCAGGAACCCTTCCAAGAGGTGGAGCCGCTCCTCCGTCTTGCGCAGGTCGTATCGCGTGCGGCGGGTGAGCACGCTGCGGCGGTGGGCGAGGTGGAGGTCGAGCAGCGCCCGCAGGCCGAGGACCTTCGGCCGGCCGTCGACGAGGCAGAGGTTGATCACGCCGAAGCTCATTTCGAGCGGCGTGTGCTCGTAGAGCCGGTTCAGCACGATCTCCGCCGGGACGTCCCGGCGCAGCTCGACGACGACGCTCGTGCCGGAGCCGTCCGACTCGTCCCGAAGGTCGGTGATCCCGTCGATCCGCTTCGACTTCACGAGGTCGGCAATCAGTTCGACCAGGGACGCCTTGTTGACCTCGTAGGGGACCTCCGTGATGACGACCTCTTCGCGATCGCCCCGCTCGCGGATCTCCGCGGCGCCACGGATGTGCAGGGTGCCCCGTCCGGTCTCGTACGCTTCGCGGATCCCCTCGGAGGAAAGGTAGCCGCCCGTCGGAAAGTCAGGACCGGGGACGACCGCCATCAGGTCGTCGAGCGTCGCATCGGGCCGCTCGAGGAGCAACAGGAGGGCGTCGGCGATCTCCCCGAGATTGTGGGGCGGCATGTTCGTGGCCATCCCGACCGCGATCCCGGCGGAGCCGTTGATCAATAGGTTCGGGAGCTTCGACGGAAGTACGACCGGTTGGCGGAGCGTCCCGTCGAAGTTGTCCGCCCAATCGACCGTCTCCTTCTCGATGTCGAGGAGGAGCTCCTCCGCCAGCGTGGAGAGGCGCGCCTCGGTGTACCGCATGGCGGCCGGCGAGTCCCCGTCGATCGACCCGAAGTTCCCCTGCCCGTCGATCAGCGGGTAGCGGAGGCTGAACGGCTGCGCCATGCGGACGAGGGCGTCGTAGACGGCGAGGTCCCCGTGCGGGTGGTACTTGCCGAGCACGTCCCCGACCGTGCGCGCGCTCTTGCGGTAGGGCCGGTCGTGGGTCGCTCCGGACTCCCACATCGACCAGAGGATCCGGCGGTGGACCGGTTTCAATCCGTCCCGCCCGTCGGGGAGGGCGCGCCCGACGATCACGCTCATCGCGTAATCGATGTAGGAGCGGTGCATCTCCTGCTCCACCGAGGCGTTGCGGATCCGGTCGACCGGCACCTCCGTCGACTCGGTCGGGGAGGCGCTCATGCGGTCGCCCCCGTGCCCACGAGCTGCCGGGCGATCTCGCGGTCCGCGGCCTCGAGGAACGCCGTCCGGGTCCCGGGAGGGATCGTCGCGCCGCTCGCGACGCGGTGCCCTCCCCCCTCCCCTCCGACGGCCCCCGCGGCGGTCCGGCAGACGGAGGCGAGGTCGAGCCCGCGGTCGACCTGGCGGGTGAGGCCCCGCGAACTGACCTTCGTCGGCTCGGAGCCGTGATCGGAAA
>JBAUAJ010000036.1:0-4309 GCA_049675585.1 Thermoplasmata archaeon | reverse complement strand
ACGTCGGGGTGTGCGAGGTGGTCGTGCTCGAGCCCGCCGCCTTCCCGCACTGCTTGATGGTGAGGATCCCGCCGCCGGGGGGCTGGCCGATCGCACCGAGCGTGGAGTTGAGCGCGGCGAACTCGTTGGGCCCGACGCAGTGCCCGCTGAGGGCTGCGGTGAGCCCGGTGGCGGCGATGTTCTCCCCGCCCTTGATGCCGAGCGTGGTCGTCATGTACTGCAGCGCCTGGGCCTGCCACTGGGCCAGCGTGGTCGCCGAGCCGTAGGTGGGGGTGGTGCTGGTCCCGACCGTGGTCGTTGCCGGCGTCGTGTCCGCGGGAACCGCCGCGGTGCTGGCGGCGTTGGCCTGGTACTTGGTGTAGAGCCAGTAGGCGGCCGCGATCCCGCCGAGGCCGAGCACGCTGTAGAGCGCGATCCTGCCCTTCTTCGAGGACCCGGCCTTGGCCTTCGGGGGATCAGCCACGAGCGCCGCCGAGCATCGAGCGGACCCGGGCCGTCAGGATCTGCCACTGGGTGGCGGCGCGGGCCTCCACCGCCATCAGCTGCTGGCCGTCGACGCGGGTGATGCCGGCGGCAGCGGCGTGCTGCAGGGCCGAGGGGATGAGGCCACCGTTCGGCCCGCGGACCGAGTCCGTGGCCCTCGTGAGGGCTGTCGAGACCCGCTCGGAGGCGTTCTGGACGAAGCCGGCACCGGTGAAGAGGTGCTCGAGGTTCCCGAGGTCCGTCGTGAAGGCGTGGACCGGCTCGGCATGGGGGCCGGAGGCCGCAGCGGGGGCAGCCGAGGTCAGGCCGCTGGTCGTCGCCTTGATCCGCTCCGAGGCGGTGACGAGGAGGCTCACCCGTAGCCCGCGATGATGCCGGTGATGTCGCCGGGGACCGGGGGGTTGCCGGTGATCTGGCTGAGCTGCACGGTCTGGGCGATACCCTGGTAGTTCTGGCCCACGCCGCGGTTGGGGCGGGTCTGGAAGTCGCCGGCCCAGTTGGTCGACGGGGTGTAGCCGCGGCCCACGCGCCAGATCGGGTTGGCGACCGGGAGCGGCTGGCCGCCGAGCCGGCCCATGATGCCGGCGATCGGCCCGTGCGTGAAGGCCTGCTCGGCGACGGGGGTGCCGCCACCACCGGGGGCCTGGACGGGCCCGTCGACATAGCGCGCCTGGGTGTTGTTGACCAGGGGCTCGAGCCCGTCGAACGCCTCGAAGTACGTGGCGTGGGCGAGCTCGGCGGGAGGCTGGTCCGGGACGACGTAGGCCCCGGGCGGGATCTGGGCGACGAGGAGGCCGCTCATGCCATTTTCTCCTTGAGAATCTCTACGTCACGACCGATCTCGGCTTGACGCATTGCGAGCTTGACCTGCAACTCTGATATTTGGATTGAGTGCTTAGCTTGTCGATCGACCAGCCACCAGACAACTCCGATGCCGGCAGCAAGGCAGAAATATTGCAACATCGTCATCGGGTAGTTGAGGAACTCAGCGACGTTGGCAAGGTTCTTAGCTTGAGGGTCCATTATTTGCCCTGCGCGGCCAGCAGCGAGCCCGAGAGGGCTCCACCCGTGGCGTTGATGACCTGCGGGGTCTGCTTGCCCTTGCCGACGAGGACGCCGATGACGGTGATGGTGATGAGGCCGCCGACGAAGATCGCGGCCACTTTCTCGAAGTTGCTCACTTGGTTCCCTTCGTGGATGCGGTTGGCTTCACTGCGGTCGTCGGCTTGGTCTGCCCGGTGATCCTGTTGAGCCCACCGAGGACGCTGGTGCCGTAGACGCCGACGCTGCCGAGCAGGGCCACGACGGCGAGGCCCTTGCCGAACCGCTCCCCGACCTCGCCGGCCTGGGCGAGCAGCGTCAGCAGCACCGTGGCGATGGTGCCGCCGAGGAGGATCTGCGCGTCACCGACATGCGGGTCGAGCTTGGAAACCTTGGTCGGCTCGAGCGTGTGGCCGACGAGGGTGACGATGACGGTGAACGCCATGAGCGGGACGATCGTCCGCGTGGCGTCCATGGTCATCCTCCCTTCGTCGTCGTTCCCTTGACCCCCAGCGCCGCCTTCGCCTTCACGAGTGGCGTCGGCGTGGAGGACTTCACCGCCTCATAGAGCAGGTACACGCCCACCCCGATGAGGATCACGCTCAGCGCTGCCACATCGCTACCGCAGCCACCGTGCTACCGCAACCACTCCGCGACCTTGCGACGCGCCTTGTCGAGGCGGATCGCGTGCTCGGGGTTGTTGAGGAGCCACATGATGACGTGGTCCTTCAGCTGCTGGCGGACGCTGGGCTTCGTCTCCACGAGTGGAGGTCTAGAGCTTCTTCGCGAGCAGGTACCCGACGACGACGCCGGCGGCCACCCAGCCCCAATGGACCTTGGTCTGCATGTTGCTCCTTAGCTGACGGGGCCACGCCGAAAGACGTAGCCGATGACGATGAGGCCGGCGAGCGATCCGAAGATCAGCCACATGGCCGCCTGGTGGACCTGCATGTTCGACGCGATGCCATTGGCGCCGGGTGCCCCCGGGGCACCGGCCGCGCGGCCTGCGGGCTGGCCAGGGGCGCTGACGTAGGTCGTGCCCACGGCCGTGGACGCCCCCGCGGTGCCGCCGAAGTCGATGCCGCCGTCCATCAGAGCTCCCGGACGCTTCGCAAGCTCCGCGTCATGAGAAGAGCGCCGTGCCGTTGTTCGGCCGCACGTTGCGGGTGAGGACCTCGAGGGTGCCGGCGGTGCTGCCGAACGACGAGCCGCGGATCTGCAGCTTCGTGGTCGCGTCCGTCGCCAGCCACTGGCTGGGCGGCATGAAGTTGTCGACCTTGTCGAAGACGGCGATCTGCTGGAAGAGCGGGAACACGCCGCGGTCGAGCGCGCCGGCGGTGGGGCCGAGCGTCACGCCCGAGTAGTAGCCGTAGCCGCGGGCAAGCTGGCGCTGCCAGAAGTTGAGGCTCATGTTCTGTGTCTGGAAGTCGTTGATCCAGAACTGGAACGGCGATGGCCAGTCCGTCTGGTCACGGGCCTGGGGCGTCGAGTTGTTGCGCAGCGTGAAGATCACGAGCTCGATGTAGTCGCCTACGTTGTTGAGCTGGACCTGCGGGGATCCGCCGCCCGAGACCTCGACGTGGGACTCGAAGCGCACGAAGCCGACCGAGCCCAGCCCCGGCGGGGTGATCTGCACCTGGACGCTGCCCTGCGTCGTCGTGATGACCGACGGGGGCGAGGTCCAGTACTGCTGGGTGATCGCGTAGGTCACCGCCGGCGCGTTGGTCGGCGCGGTCGAGTAGATCGCCGCGGGCCCGGTCGTCGAGGTGAACGATGCGATCGGGGTGATCGTGAGCAGGTACCGCGTGTTCGCCGCGGAGTTGAGCAGCGCCCCGTAGGCGTCGCGCCGACGCACCTCGACAGGGATGACGAGGCGGAAGCTGAACGACCCGCCGTTGGATGCGCTGCCGCCCGTGCCCGTGGACGCGAGGTAGTTCGGGTCGCGCGTCGGGTCGAAGAAGCAGTCCGTGTCGGGGAGGTACTTGTTCAGCACGTAGAGCTGGTAGCCGGTGATCGGGGTGATGATCGCCTGGTTCGCCGGGTCATTCAGCGTGATCGAGGAGATGAGGCTGAACGGGCCGTCGGCGTAGTAGGCGACGGTCGCGGTGGTCCCGGTCGTGGTCCCGGTGATGTCGAGCAGCAGGGACTCGAGGAACGAGTTGGTCTGCAGGGTCACCTGGACCGGGGTGCCGGCGGTGATGGTGCCCGAGGCGTCCTGCATCGTGGCGAGGGCGGACCCGCGGGTGAACGGGATCATCGCGGGGGCCGAGGCCTGCGCGGCCATGGGCGAGCGCGAGAGGTCGGCGGGTGCCTGGTCGGTGCCCGGGGCGCCGATGCCGGTGGAGGCGGGTGCGGTGGTCATGGTTTCGTGTGCCTCCTAGAGGAGCAGCAGGACTGCCTGGGACAGGGGGTGGCCGTGCCAGCGCATCGCGGCGAGCTTCGCCGTCGAGATGAAGAGCACCGCGCTGAGGCCGATGACGACGACCGAGATCGGGTCGACGCTGACGTGCGGGGGTGCCGTCTTTGCCATCGAGCGGGACTGTAACCGGTGGTTCCCGGTGCGTCAAGCACCCCCGGCGACGGATTCGTGCGTCAGGCCCACCAGTCCTCACGGACAGACTGGTGCTCGGTCACGGAACTAGAGCAATACGGGCTGGATATCGTGCGACAGGCGCTGCTCGATGAGCGCGACGTACTGCGGTTCCCGTTCGATCATCACGAAGTCGAAGCCCTCGACGATGCACGCCTCGCCCGTCGTGCCGGTCCCGGCGAACGGGTCGAGCAC